>JBMOIW010000148.1:0-1572 GCA_049317145.1 Acidimicrobiia bacterium | reverse complement strand
AACAGTGATTGCAGTGCACGTGTTCGAGCCGCTCGCACTCCTCGGACACCTCCCGCCGCCCGTGGATTTCGCCGTGGCTGAGCAGCACGCATTCGAACTCTTGCGCGACACCTGGTGCGCGCCGCTGACAAAGGCTGGCGTCACATTCGATGTGCGCGTAGTCGAAGGTGTTCCTGGGCCCGCGATCGTGGCGCTCGCCGCCGAATCCCAGGCCAACCAGATTGTGCTGGGATCCCGCGGTCGTTCCAGCGTTGCGGATCTCGTGCTTGGCAGTACGTCGAGTTACGTCCTGCACCACGCTGAAGTACCGGTCACAATCGTTTCGACCCGAGCGTGAAAAGTCGAGCGTTGCGCATCGAACGATGAACCAATGACGAAGGGTGTACTACCGCGCGGTATCGGAAGTGGCAGCCTGTAGCGCCTCTACTGAGATTTCGGAAACACGAACGCGTTCCCCTGCGGGCGACACGACTTCGCCGATTGGAACCCAACACTTGGCTCGCACCGTCGACACGTCAGCGATGTAGCGCACCCCGAGTTGCACCAAGCGCGGATCACAGGGGTTTATCGCCACCTCAACGACGTCTGCGCTCGGACTCGTAAGCCTTGGCTCGGCAAGATCGCTCTCGAAGCGCCACCGCATGTTCGCGTACCGACTCCAGATCGCAATGTGTTCTGCTTCGGGGTCAAGGATCCGCCAGGCCGACGCGTCCGGATATAGCGAAACGCCACTGACGCTACGGAACCCGTTTGCGGTGAGAACCGGCTGCAGATTTCCCGAGGTAGATAACCAACGGGCGTCTGGGCTGGCCGAAGTACTGGCCGCGATTTGGCGCAGCGCATTCGCAGTTTCGGATCCCCGCAGTGGCTGTAGACCGGAATAGAGCGGGTTGATCCATGCGGCAATCATCATCCCGACCACGACCATGAGTGCAACCGAGAGGCGCGGCCAAAAGTAGAACGATGCGGTGATCACCGTCGCCGCGAGACAGGTCACGCCGATAATCCAGAGGGACACGGGAGCGCCAACGACGCGTGCCCATCGACCAAAGGATGCGACGTATAACCCCGTAACGACGACAAATGCTCCTGCCGCGACCAAACGGCGGCGGATCGTGAGGTGAGCCTGGCGTTGCGTAACCGCAACCGTGAGCAACACCAGCATCGACGCGAGGCCAATCCCGAGGAGCGCTCGCCGCGTCGGCACGCGATCCAACAAGGTGATTTTGGCGATGAACGGCGGTAGGCCGATGTAGACGTGGGCTGCAAACACCCCGAGAACGGCGCACAACGCAAGGAGCACTCGTCGGAACTGCGTCCCGGGTTCGGTTAACCCGCGCCACACAAATGGGAGTGACGGAAGGAGAAACAACCCCAGCATCGGAAACGACGAGTCTTCCGATGCGTTCAGCTGAACCATCGGCGACATCGTTATGGGATCACGACCGACCAGCCAACTGAACCAAGAGTTTGTGAGCAGCTGCCAGGGCAACCCGGCCCCGCCTTCACTGCGCCGACGCCCGGGATACAAACTCGAGGAAAGTGCGTGGAGCGCGTCGCGATGCTGGACCA
>JBMOIW010000147.1:0-1623 GCA_049317145.1 Acidimicrobiia bacterium | reverse complement strand
TATCGGCGGCAAAGGTGTTTTGCAGTGACGAAAGCTCCACGCTGTTACGACCACTGGAGAACAACGCGTTGAGCAGTGTCACTTCGTAGCTCATCAGCCCATCAACATCGGGGCGCATGCGATCCAGTCGCCAATCCGCATGTTTGAAAATAAGACCGGTGGGCTCGATTTCGACGATTCGGATATACCCGCGTGTTGCGAGATCCACAATGGTTGCGGTGACATCCAGCGTTGACGCCTCTTCGTCGACAAGAACACCGAGGAGACCAGGGCGAAGATTGGCGGGCGGGACAAACTCCACGGGGATCTCTTGCTTTCCAAAGATCGGGACGCGCTCACCGTCATTGGTTGCGTCGACGGTTCCCGTGGCGAACGCTTGATCAATCGCGCTGCCGGCCACTTGCCGGTCACGACCACGGATCATGACGTACGCAGCGATGCCAGCCACAAGAATGATCAACTCGCCCGTCGCCACCACGATTGTGAGCGGAGTGATGCCCAACCAACGCCCCAGGTTGAATCGGGTGTCTTCCAGGAGCGGTGAAGGCGTTGGGAGGATTGTGCCGGGCGCGAGCGCGACCGCCGTGGTCACGCCACCATTCACGAGACGTCCGTTGCGAAAGGTCGCAATCCCTTCGGGGGTGACGGTGCTCGACGCGCACGACGACGTTGTGCCGTACGGTCCAGCAAAACACTGCGCCCGGGTAATTGGCGCTGGGGCCTGAATCGAGATGTCGGTGCGCCCAATGGCGTTCCAGCGCGATCCGGTGACGTTCCAATACCACTCGTCGTGATCATCGAAATGGTTCAGAGCGTTGTGCAGCCGATAGCGCAACACGTAGGTGTGGTCACCCGGTCCTACAGTGCGGTTGGCGCTACCAATACGGATAACCAAAGTGTCGCCGCGCTGTGATGTGGAAACCTCGGTGGAGAGTCCCGGGTCTGCGCTGACCCGAATGTCGGTAATCGGATAGACCCGCTTCGTATTTGGTTTGGGCGGGTAGTTCTGCTCGTTGATCAACTCGCGGTAGATCCCGTGACCATCGTTCCCGCTAAAGCGCGCCGTGAGTGTTTCGGTTGCTTCAACTGTGCCATCGGACTGGATCGCGTAGTCGCCCCGGAAGCTCGTGAGGCCGACGTAGCCGGTTGGCAATTTTGCCGCCGCAGGAGTGGTCGTTGCGCTCAGTGCAACAACGCATAGGAAGGCCGCGAATGCGATGCTCGCGACGCGACCGGACCAGATCACACCTGGGTGAGCGCGCCGGGGCGTGTGTGACACGGACATTGACATGACCGTACGAAATCTAAATCTCGGCCGCCGCTTCCTCTATGGCTTCGCCAACTTGCACGATGGCAATGCGGAGTTGTGCCAGTCCCTCCGAGAGGGGCGCCGCACCCTCGCCCAAACGATCGCCCAGTGCCTCAATAACTCCGCCGAACGCGTCGCAGCACAGGCGAGCCTCGTCGATACGGGCGCGCTTGCCCTCCAGATCTTCGGGGCCTTCCGCGGCGAGGGCGAGCTGGAGGCGAGCCAGTTCGAAGAGGCCAACCGCGTGGTTGGCGATCACCTCAATTGCCGGGGTGGCCGCCAGTTCAGCTTGGAATCGGGCGATTTCTTCTCGT
>JBMOIW010000146.1:0-1660 GCA_049317145.1 Acidimicrobiia bacterium | reverse complement strand
GCCGAGGCCGTTTCCATATTTGGATGCTTTGCTAGCCTCCCGACAGCACGCCGAGCAGGCCTGTTCGGTGCGCACGCGGGTGTAGTTCAATGGCAGAACATGAGCTTCCCAAGCTCACAACGCGGGTTCGATTCCCGTCACCCGCTCCGTACTTGCGCCGGGGAACTCGGCCTGCGCAAGCGCCTTGCCGATGCGCCAATGCGCCCAGGTCGAAACTAGGGCGGGCACCACGAAGATCCGGGCCCGAAACGGCAAACGGCGCGTGCCGAGGCACGCCACCGCGTCGCCGGCGTCGACGAGCGCAGCCATCGAAATCCAGTTCGCTCCGCCGCGCCGTTCGCTCGCCGCAATGATCGCCCCGAGCCCCAGCACGATGTCGCGAATACCAAGCATGCGCAGCATCCAGCTCGGTGCCGGCGCGTCCGCCGATGGGCCAAACTCCAAACGTGCCGCCCAGCGCGGCATGAATAGCAAGAGTGTGCCCACGACACAGCGCACACGACCCGCAACAATCGCGGCGCGACGCGGATCAGCTGTGATCCATGCGTCCACCACGTTCGAAGCCGAAACCACGTTTGCTCCCGCGGTCATGCGGCAACCAAGGTGACGAGCGACCACGCACAGGCGATCACGCCAATCACCAAGAACACTGCGCTGCGCAGCACCGGGGCTTGTGCAAGTTGCGTATCGGCTTCGTTGGCGACTGAGGTCTCCCGGACGGTTGTGCCATCGCGCCGACGGCGAATCAACGCGATCGCATTACCGACCGCAAGGGCGCCACCAACCGCAGCGACTAACTCGAGCAATACCAAGCTGTAAAACGACACGCCCTGCAGAGTACTTCGATGCGTTGGCGAGCTGTCCAGCTCGGGCGGGCCGCTATTTTGACGCCAAGTCGAACTGGATTGTCACGACCGGAATCGCAGGTCCACCGTTGATGTTCACGACGCCGCGTTGCTGCTCCGACGCTACGTAGAGATGATGCACAGTCAACTCGGGACCTTGCGGAGTCTTAATCGGAGCGTCGGTGGATTCACTGGTGACTGCCCATCCGTTCTGCGACATCGCAGCACGGAGCGTGGCGATCGCCTTTGCGTGCGTCAGCTTCGAGTTGGAGAACACCCATTCCGTTACCCCGTTGGGGTATCGCACGGTCTGCGCCGCTGATTCGCTACCCGGCGGCAGCACGATGGTGGAAGGGAGCGGTGTGGTCACTGCGACCAAACCGGGAGCATTCTCCTCGGGAATCGCGATCGATGGGTTCGAGACTGAGTTGTTTGCAACCACACTCGACACGGTCGTCCCGTAGCGCACAGATGTCGTTGTCGGAGACGCTGGCGCTGGCGCTGACACTGGCGTCGACGCGGTGGGCGCTGTACTGACTGCCGTCAACGGGTCATCAATCGAGGGGCCCGTCACTGTGCCTGATCCGTGCTGCGCATGAATGACGCGCGGCGACGGTGCAGGTGGCTTCGCCGCCAGAACTGTCAGCCCGATGCCGGCGACGACAAGGATTGAGACCGTCACGATCGGCCACAACCCGATCCGGCGAACCTGATGACCAAGCACGTCGACGATGCGGATCATGTTGGCCGTAACCCCGAAGTGGTCGGTGGCGTGGTCGGTGGCGTGGTCGGTGGCGTGGTCGGTGGCGTGGTCG
>JBMOIW010000145.1:0-1698 GCA_049317145.1 Acidimicrobiia bacterium | reverse complement strand
GGTGTGGACCCGCACCAACAACGCATCGACCGCATCGGCGTGGAGGTAGCCGTCGCTGCTGGGCAGTCCGTGCAGCAATCGGATCGCCCACCGATCGCCGGTCTCAGCCAAGCTCGCCGAAACATCGGCGACCCGCACCGGGCGACGCGTCAACGTCACCGGGTCAATGTCGACAATGAGATCAGAGAGCTCCAGTGCATCGCCCCACGTGGCGCGGGGACGCAGCGCCGCAACAATGTCGACGAGATGCGACATACGAGCGGAAGATCCCAGACGCGCGTCAAACACCACCACGACGCTCATGTTGCCCACCGCCGCGGTGGGAGCAACCCTGCGAGAACACCGGCGAATGTCCGATCCGATGCGGGTCCGCGACGAGCACTGCGCTCGCTGTGCGCTCGGCTCAGTCACAACCTGGCATGGCGTTGCAATGCATGCTCGACATCACCTGCACGAGCGAGCACGGTCGCGAGCGTCGCAATCAACCGAGCACCGCGGTTTCGTCGAGGAGCTCGTCGGGTGCGAACACGGCATCAACCTGACGTGCTTGCCAATTGGCGTACGAGAGTTGCGTCGTGCGTTCCACCCATTCGATGCGCCCATTTGCCGGGCGCCCTGCGACGACGGAGGCAGCAGCACTCGGGCTCGCGAACACGCAATCGCGCGCAAACACTGCGGTTTGCCCGTCGGCCGCACATCACCACTCCCGTAGCCGCTCCATCGCAATGCCGTGCTCGGCGAAGAGCGCGATGACTTCGTCTTCGGCTTGTTGCACGGTGGATTGGTCGAACCCACAACGATCGATGGTGTCCGACAGCACCTTCGACAGATGGCTCTGCACATCGAGATCGCTCTTGGGTGCGCTCACCATCAACAGCAAGGTCGCAACGAAGAACTGATACGGGTCGTACTCGCCGAGTACAAGACGGGCTCGGATCTCGTCACTGATAAACGTGGTGTCAGACATGTGCAAGTCCCTCCTCGATGCGCGCCGGGCAACGCGCAACTGCGAGGGACCATACCGAGCACCAGTGACAGTTATCAGACGAGTTGCACTGCTCCACTGGAACGACGATGCGTTGCAACACCGATCGCAAATAGGAGTTGCTTAGAGCGTTGGACGATCGTGCGCGCTATGCACGATGAAGTGGTAGCCGTCGTTGCGACGCTGGGCTACCCGCTGGAGCGATTCCCAGCGCGGTGACGCGACTAGCGCAACAGTGCCAGGCACCAACCGGAATGTCGCCTGGGCAGGCCAACGCAACACGCAACGCGCGCGCTGCCCACACTCCTCGAACGTTGCTGCCTTCGCTCGTCGCGCTGTGGTGGAGGCGAAAGCGGGGTGAAAGTTGCGGGCGATCGAGACGTCGGCGCCTCCGTCCGTACGCAGGCGCTCCATCGCGCGGGAGAGCGGATCGACGCCGCTGGCCCGCAGGATCGCGTCACGCTCGGCGCGAGCCGCCACGGCTGCCTCGAAGTAGTCATCCCGCCTCGACGAGCCGTAGCCACCCTGCGCGATGCCGATGCGCTCGAAGGTCTGAAACGCCGGGTGCGGCGCGTAGCGCTCGAAGCCCCCGCCGGGGAGCGCGCGCATCACGGCGTCGCATTCGGCGCCGTCGAGCAGCCCGTCGACGCGGACCGCGGGGATCTCGGCGCGACACAGCGCCTCGAGCGATCCACGGGAGAGGCGCTCCGCCT
>JBMOIW010000144.1:0-1739 GCA_049317145.1 Acidimicrobiia bacterium | reverse complement strand
TCGAAACCGTAGGACTCACGGTCGTATCCGATTTCGCAGACGGTGGTGCGCACGAGCTTGGGAATGTCGACGTAGCTCTGGGTGGTGATTTCGCCAGCGACGACGACGAGGCCGGTCGTCAGCAGAGTTTCACACGCGACGCGCCCCATCGGGTCGTTTTCCATGATCGCGTCGAGGACTGCGTCGCTGATCTGGTCGGCCATTTTGTCGGGGTGGCCTTCGGTGACCGATTCCGACGTGAACGTGAACTGTTCGGACACGAATACTCCTTTGCGGGCGCTAGTACCAGGACTAGCGGTTCGAAACATGGTAGTGGTTTCGAGGTCCGCCGCGACGGAACACTGGAGGGCGTCAGCGGCCAGAACGCATGGCTGTGATGCGGTCGAGTAAGCGATCGGCAAGCTCGGCCTTGCTCATCACAGGCCACGCATCGGGTGCGACGCCAGGGACAAGAACCACCACGCGGTTTGTATCCACTCCGAATCCGGCATCGTCGGCGGTGACATCGTTGGCGACCACGAGATCACAACCTTTGGCGGCAAGCTTGCGTTGCGCGTTGGCGATGAGGTCGGTGGTCTCCGCGGCGAACCCCACAACGAACTGGTGGGCCTTGCGCGCCCCGAGTTCGGCCAGGATGTCCGGGGTTGGTTCGAGGACGATGTCGGGCGTGCCGTCGGTCTTTTTGATCTTCTCGGCCAAGGTCACTTTGGGGCGAAAATCCGCAACCGCGGCAGCCATGACCACAATGTCGGCGTCGGTGTAGCGCGCCACAACTTCGCGTTCCATCTCCGCCGCAGTTTCGACCATCACCACTTCGAGCGACGCGTCGACTGCGAATGGTGTTGTGGTCACGAGCGTCACGGCCGCACCACGACGCGCCGCCGCTATCGCGATTGCGTGTCCTTGTTTGCCACTTGAGCGATTCCCGATGAAACGCACTGGGTCGATGGGCTCGCGCGTCCCACCGGCCGTTACCAACACTCGAGTGCCGGCGAGGTCGCAACGCTCTGCGAGTACCTCGGCACAGGCAGCAACGATTGTTTCGGGCGACGCGAGGCGACCGGCACCGACATCGCCGCCGGCGAGCCGACCGGTCTCGGGCGGGACGATAGTTACGCCGCGCCTTTCGAGCGCCGAGAGGTTGTCGCGTACCGATGCGTGCTCCCACATTTCGGTATGCATCGCCGGTGCAATTACGACCGGAGCCCGGGTGGCCAGCAATGTTGCCGTCATCAGGTCATCGGATTGGCCGTGCGCGTACTTCGCGATCAGGTTCGCCGTCGCCGGTGCAACCACAACAAGATCGGCGCGCTGACCGAGCCGCGTGTGGGGAATGGGTTCGTTCGCATCGAACAGCGCAGTACGCGCCGGTTCTGACGCAAGCGCGGAGAACGTCAATGCGCCAACGAAGCGTTGTGCGTCGGCAGTAAGCACCGGCATGACATACGCGCCGGCATCCATGAGTACCCGCAACAACTCCACTGCTTTGTACGCAGCGATGCCGCCGCTTACACCAAGAACAATTCGGCGATGCGCAAGACGCGGGTCCATCGCGCCGAGATCGCTTTAGGCCTCGGGGGTCGTCTCGTCCGAAGCAACCTCGTCGACTTCTGCGACAACTTCTGCGACGACTTCGGCGACGACTTCCGCCGCGACTTCCGCAACCGCTTCGAGCTCGGCCGCCGCCTCAGCCTCGGGGTCGATGGCTTCGTAGGTGATCTTGCGCGCGTCGATTTCTT
>JBMOIW010000143.1:0-1752 GCA_049317145.1 Acidimicrobiia bacterium | reverse complement strand
GAGGCGGGCGACGAGATCGGGGAGATGCTTGCGGAGTTGCCGTGCGATCGGACGAGGGGCGCCGCGCTGGCCGTCGACATTCTCGGTGGCCCAGTCCATTGCGGCGGTGGCGAGTTCGATCGGCAGTGACGACAACCACTCCTGCATGATGGAACGCATCTCGCTTTTCACCAGAGCGTCTTCGGGGTTCGGCATACGATCGGCGAGCTTGTTGTCGAGCATCGGCGTCCACTGTGTGGGCGCGCACTGGCGAGTCAACTCTTCGACCCATTCAACCCGCTTGGAGTCCGGGGCAAGTTGGCGAGCAATGTCGCGCTGCTCGTCGATGGTGAGGGGCCGACCAATCTTTTGTTCTTTTGCCTCGATCGTGGTGCGGTAGCTCACCAGGAGTCGGCGATGGCGGCGTGACAACCAGTCGTCGTGGCGGGCGGATTCAATGGCGGCGCCGGCGACGCGCATGCGCAAGAAGTGCGGGAAGGTTTCGTACCGGTCGAAGTCAATGGTGCGACACGCCAGCAGCGCAGCTTCCATGATGCGGGAGCGCAACTCGTCGCGGTCTGCGGTGGGCGGAAGGTTGCGAGACTTGCGGGTGGCGTAGCGCAGCACCCACGGGTGGATCGCAGCGTAGAGCTCGTCGCCGAGCCGGCGGGTGTCTTCACCCGAGAGGGCTCGGGCGGCCAGCGGGGTCACCACCTGGTCCATGAACTCCGGGTCAAACGGGTTGACGTTCTTGCCGGCCCCGGCAAATTGAGCGACCGGGGTGCGGGGGGTTGCGGGGCGGGTGGTCTTCGACATCGGTTCCTCCTGTAATTCGCCCCATAACTTCGAAATATCCATTTACGAAGTGTATGTAACGAATGTCCGATTACAGGAGAAGTTGTAACACGGCCGGACAATTCGGACAAGTAGGCCATAGGCCTCATTTCGCTGAACAAAACTCCAGGTCAGACGGCGTGGGGCCTCTCCCCTGCGACACGAACGGCCGATTGGGCCGACCAGTTACCCCGTCGCACTGAGTGCGCGCAAACCACAAACACCACCACCGGAACCTGGGAGGTTCACATGTTTCAATCCACCAAAACCTTGCGTCGCCTCGCCCACAAGCGACAAGACGAGGGATTCACCCTCATCGAACTGATGGTCGTCGTCTTGATCATCGGCATCCTCGCCGGAATTGCCATTGTTGCTTTCAACGGCGTCCAGAACACAGCCAAGGACAACCGGGCGAAAGCCAATCTGCGCAACGTACAAACTGTCGCAACATCTATCGTCACGCAAGGAGCGTCAGGCGCTCCGGCCTCACTGGCAGCAATGACCGCAGCAAACGTCAACACCACGGCCATCGGCGGCGAGCTTAACCTCGCCTCAGCAGCAGTTGACACAACCGGAAAGGCCTATTCGGTAACGACCGGAATCTTCTGTGCGCAAGGAAATAGCACATCGAGCTTCTTTGTCCTCGACTTCACCGGCTCATCGGCGCAGCGCTACACGAATGCAACCTGCCCGACCGCTACTCCGACCGGCGGCACCTTGACGCTCTGGTAGCAGCCATTGATATCGGGGGCGGGCCCAAATGGGCCCGCCCCCAAACCTGAAGCACACGAAGCGGCTACGACCACTCGGCTCCCCACCGTGCGATGCAAACCATCGACGCAAACTCCGAACCTAGGAGGTTCACATGATTCGGTCCACCAAAGCCTTGCGTCGCCTCGCCCACAAGCGACAAGACGAGGGATTCACCCTCATCGAACT
>JBMOIW010000142.1:0-1757 GCA_049317145.1 Acidimicrobiia bacterium | reverse complement strand
TCTCGTAGTTCGGCCTCGGATGGCTCGTTTCCCCCGGAGGTCCCGTCGGTCGCTTGGGGTTCGAAATCCCCAGAAGGTGTCCACAAGCCGGTCATTTGTTATCCTCCCTGGCCACAACTGAAATTCGTGGGAAGTGGGATCACCTCGGTGCATCCCCACCCGACCGGAACCGTAGTGCCTCGACGCAGGCAATGCGTACCGAGTTCGGGTCCGTAGTTCCGGCCCCCACGGCCGGTTCCACGGCGGCCGCTTCTCGCGCTCCGTCGTTTCTGTTGCAGAAACGACGGTAAACCGAACACGAGGAGGAACCATCAGCTCGACGGACGCCCGGATCAACGATCGCATTCGCGCTCGTGAGGTCTTTTTGGTTGGCGCCGAGGGAGAACAACTCGGGGTAAAGCCGTTACCCGAAGCACTCTCGATCGCCCGCTCGCAGGATCTCGATCTCGTCGAAGTTGCCCCGAACGCAGTTCCTCCGGTGTGCCGGATCATGAACTTCGGGCGCTACAAGTACGAGCAAGAGCAAAAGCGCAAGGAATCCCGGCGCAAGACGGCCAACGTGGTCGTCAAAGAGATGAAGTTCCGGCCCAAGATCGACCCGCACGACTATGGCGTCAAGATGCGTTACGTCGAGCGGTTCCTGGGAGAAGGCGCGAAGGTGAAGCTCACGATCATGTTCCGTGGTCGCGAGATGGCTCACCCCGAACTCGGACGTCGCATCCTCGAGCAGATTGCCCAAGACATGGAAAGCGTTGCTGCAGTCGAGCAATTCCCCAAGCAAGACGGCCGCAACATGACCATGGTGCTGGCACCGACGCGCAAGCCGGGGGCCAAAAAGCCCAAGTCAGCATCCGCACCATCCCACCAGCCATCCTCAGAAGAAATTCCGAGCGTTGCTGGTGCAGAAACAGGAGCCGAGTAATGCCGAAAATGAAGACAAATCGAAGTGCGGTAAAGCGCTTCAAAGTAACCGGGACGGGCAAGATCTTGCGGCGTAAGTCGTACCGCAGCCACTTGCTCGAATACAAGCCGTCGAAGCGCACGCGTCGTTTGGGTCGGCTCGCCGAAGTCACCGGCGGCCAAAAAGTGAACATCGAGAAGCTGATCGGGAGGCGATGACATGGCACGAGTAAAGCGAGCAGTCGGTTCTAAGAAGCACCGCCGCGCAATTCTCGACGCTGCATCGGGATACCGCGGGCAGCGCAGCCGCAGTGTGCGTAAAGCCCACGAGCAGGTTATGAAGTCCGGGAGCTACGCCTTCCGTGACCGTCGCGCACGTAAAGGTGAGTTCCGTCGTCTCTGGATTGTGCGCATCAACGCAGCGTGCCGTCTCAACGACATCTCGTACTCCAAGTTTGTTGCGGGCCTCAAGGCCGCATCGGTAGAGGTTGATCGCAAAATGTTGGCTGACCTAGCGGTCCGTGACGATGCCGCATTTGCTGCACTCGTCAAGACCGCGCGCGAGGCGCTCGCCGCCTAAGTGGTTGAGGATCTCGGTCCTCGTAACGCACAAGTCGCCCGGCTTCGGAAGTTGCTTTCCGACCGGGCGACTCGTCGCGATGCGGGGGTGTTCGTTGCCGAAGGGGTGCGTTGCATCGACGGCTTGTTCGATCGGCACGCGAACGTGCGTGCGCTCTACATCGATGCCGATGCGCATGAACGCAGCGGCGAGCTGCGGGTGCGGGCCGAAGCCGCCGCAATTCCCGTGATGCAATTGGCCAGTGGTGTGGGCAGGCGCCTCGGCGCCACCGTGACTT
>JBMOIW010000141.1:0-1848 GCA_049317145.1 Acidimicrobiia bacterium | reverse complement strand
CGACCACACTGGATTCAAGATTGAGCTCCGCCAACTGACGTTCGGCGAGCAACTGATTGACTTCGTTATCTTCTACAACAAGAACTCGGCGCTGACGCATGGACGCTACTGGCGCACTCGGTACCGTCACGCGCACGCTCATACGCGGACGGTCTGCACTGCGCAGCACCACAGTCGCAATAAATTCTGAACCCGCACCGGGCTCGCTTTCCACCGTAAGCGTGCCGTTCATCAAGCCGACGAGCTGTCGACAAATCGCAAGGCCGAGGCCGGTGCCACCGTAGCGGCGACGCATTGCTGCTTCTCCTTGCGAAAACGGCTCAAAAAGGCGTTCTGCGGCGTCACGTGCGATTCCGACTCCCGTGTCGCGCACAACGAGGCGCACCACGAGATGTTGATCGCGACGTTCGACAACATCAGCCGTCACGGTCACCGAGCCGTGGTCAGTGAACTTCACGGCGTTCGCCACCAAGTTGGTGAGCAGCTGACGAATCCGGTCCGGATCGCCGTGCATCAGGAATGGCACGGTTGACGCAATCGTGGAGGTCAGCAGGAGCCCCTTGTCTGCTGCATCCGGCGAAAGCAATGTGACGACGTCTCCGATCACGCTCGCCAAATTGAAATCCGTGTTCCGCAATTCCAACCGACCGGCTTCCGCACGGGAGTAGTCGAGGATGTCATCGACAACCGCACTCAACGACTGGACCGATCGCCGAATTGACTCAACAAACTGTCGCTGTTCGGGATCCAACACCGAAGTACTCAACAGTTCACTGAGTCCCAGCACTGCGTGCATTGGAGTGCGGAGTTCGTGGCTGACGACCGCAATGAATTCGTTGCGTGCGCGCAGCGCTGCGAGCGCCGCATCGCGCGCAGCTGCGATTTCGTTTTGCACTTGTTCGCGTTCGGTAACGTCGCGACTGATCAACAAGATTCCGCGTACCGCGGGGTCGTCCAACAAGTTCTGACCCGACGTCTCAAAGACGCGGTACTCACCATCCGCCGCGCGAACGCGAAACGACACCGGCTCGTCGGGTCCTCGGACGCCGGCGACGACTTCGCCGAATGCCGATGCTGCCAGCGCGGCATCGTCGGGGTGGACCAGGGTCAAAATGCCGCCGGGCGGTTCGGAACCTTCGACCCAACCAAGCCGGTGCGTTCCCGCCGGACTGGAATATCGCCACCCGCCGTCAGCCTCCAACACCGTGAAGATGTCGGACGCATGTTGCACTAATCCGCGAAATCGCCGTTCGCTTTGTTCCAGCAAATCCTGTGCTGCACGGCGCGCAGAAATGTCGACCGCAGTCTTGAGAATGCCCGCCGCATTCCCGTGGATGTCGTTGATGCGGATACCGTTGACTTCGGCCCATACCGAGTGGCCGTCCGCATGCATCATTCGCACTTCCGCAGTAACTGCGCGGCCAAGGGAGAGAATCGTCTGCAAACGTTCGCGCGTTGCGTCACGGTCTAACGGATGGATGGTGCTCAGCTCGCTCTGACCGATCAGATCTTCGGGTTCGCGACCGACCATGCGCGCGTAGGCCGGGTTCGCATACCGGCATACCCCGTCGGTGTCGAGCTCGATGATGCCGGAGGGATTCTCATCGGCCAGCAGTCGATACCGCGCTTGTCCCTCGCGCAAAATGCCCTCAACCAGAGCGAGTTCCATAACCCCGGTGAGCCCATCGACAAACGCGCGCAGCGTCGAACGTGTGCCTTCGGGCCAGCTCCGAGACTGACGGCGCTCAAACCCCACAAACCCAACGACTCCGGCGCCCGTCTTCATCGGGAGAAACTGCAGCATTTCCATACCGCGTTCCTGCAACAATGCCGACTGACGAATGTGCG
>JBMOIW010000140.1:0-2000 GCA_049317145.1 Acidimicrobiia bacterium | reverse complement strand
GCGCGGAACACGGTCGTTGTGGTCTTTGGTGGAACCGGCGATCTCGCACATCGCAAGCTCTATCCTGCGATCGGCGAGCTCGCAGAACGGGGCGAACTCCCCCGCGGTCTTGCCGTCGTTGGCGTGTCGCGCACTGCGATGGATGACGCAACGTTTCGCGCCGAGGTGCTCAAGGCCATTGCGAATACCCGCGGGGATGCTGCGGTGGAAGCCGTGAAACGCCTCGATCTCTCGTTCCGGTGGGTGATGGGTCCGTTCACGGATGCCAGTACGTTCCAGCAACTTCGCGGGATCTGCAACGAGATCGATGCCGGATTCGGAGCACCGAGCAACCGGATCTACTACCTCGCCACAATCCCAGAGTTCTTTGCCACTGTTGCGCAAGGACTTTCCGCTGTCGGCGGCAACGAAGAACCCAGCGGGACGTTTCGTCGCTTAGTCGTCGAAAAACCTTATGGGCGCGATCTGCAAAGTGCGCAGGTGCTCGACGAGGCGCTCCACGAAGGATTTCGTGAGGACCAGGTGTTTCGCATCGACCACTATCTCGCCAAAGAGACGGTGCGCAACATCTTGGCGTTACGTTTCACGAACACGATCTTTGAACCTATCTGGAACCGCCGGTACGTCGACCACGTTCAGATCACCGTTGCGGAGGAGCTCGGCGTCGAACATCGCGGCACCTTTTATGAACAGGCCGGCGCGCTGCGCGACATAGTGCAGAACCACCTGATGCAAGTGTTAGCCCTCGTTGCCATGGAACCTCCTCGGTCGTTTTCTCCGGACGCGATACGTGACGAGAAAATCAAACTCCTTGAGAGTGTGCGACCGCTGGTTCACACCGACCTCCAGGACATCGTTGTGCGAGGGCAATACGGCCCTGGGGTCATCGGTGGTATGGCCGTCCCCGGATACCGGGATGAAGAAGGCGTGAGCGAGCATTCGAAAACCGAGACGTACCTGGCGCTGCGCCTTGAGATCGATAACTGGCGCTGGGCCGGTGTTCCATTCTATTTGCGAACCGGTAAACGGTTACCGGCCCGTTCGACCGAAGTTCTCCTTCGCTACAAGGCAGTGCCGTTCTTGCCCCTACCGCGCGATGCGGTCGAGTCGGTCGAACCCAATGCGCTGGTATTGCGCATCCAGCCCTCCCAAGGCATCAGCATGCAGTTCGCAGCCAAAGTACCTGGCGCTGGTTTTCGGGTTCGCAGTGTGGATATGGACTTCGATTACACCCGTGCGTTCTCCGAGACCGCAACGGATGCCTACACGCGAATGCTGCTCGAGGCATTGGTTGGCGATCCCACGTTGTTCCTGCGTCGGGACGAAGTGATGCAGTCTTGGCGCATCGTGCAACCCATCATCGATGCGTTTGCCCACGGGCTGGTTCCCTTGTCGATGTACCCCGCTGGTACATGGGGTCCGCCCGAGGCGCGAGAGTTGCTCGACGGCCAAGCCGATGCCTGGCGGGAGCCCCACGCATGATCGCAGTCGGTGCAATCCCTGGATCGGTGCAGATCGTGGAACACGTTCCCGATGCCTTTGCGAACTGGTGCGCATCGCATCCCTTCGAATCGTTCGCGATTTCGGGCGGCGACACTGCGCGGCGCTGCTATGAGCAATTGGCAGTGACCAACAACATTGCGTGGGAAACCATTGAGGTGTACATCTCGGACGAACGCTGGGTGCCCGTCGACGACGGGGACTCCAACGAGGGCATGGCTCGGTTTGCGTGTCTCGATGGAGTGCGCCCGAAAGCGATTCACTCCTTGCGGCACGCGGCCGGTGGCCACGGCGACATCCACGCAGCGGCCGACGCCTATGACGCGCTCCTTCGGGAACGCTTACCTGTCGATGTCGTGCACCTCGGATTTGGCGGAGATGGGCACACTGCATCGCTGTTCCCGAACTCCCCGGCATGCCAGGTGACGGATCGGTATGTCGTTGCGACCGGAGACGACCTTCACCCATGGCCCCGGCTCACGTGGACGTTCCCGGCCATT
>JBMOIW010000139.1:0-2022 GCA_049317145.1 Acidimicrobiia bacterium | reverse complement strand
TAGATACAAGTTAGTACGTGATGCGTTGCCGCCCGTACGTCATCGCCGACAAGCGGCGGATTGAGGCGCAGACGCTTGTTGAACGCCTCATGCCCCAGCTCCTTCAACGCCTCTGCTACCATGTGCGCGATGAGCACAGTCACCGCTGACGAATCGCAGCCGCCGGAAAGCGGCACGACGTAGCCTTTGGCACCGGATTTGCGCAGATAATCAAAGAGTCCCAGCATCTCCGCGTGCAAAAACTCTTCTTCACGAGTCAACGGTACATAAGCGTGACCGGCGCCCACGCCAAGGCGTTTCATGCCGAGCGCCTGCCGATGTTCCTCGTGTCGTCCGGCGCGAGGATCGCGACCGATAATTTCCGCGGACGGCAATTCACCCGCAGCACGACGACTATCGTGCTGGTCCGCGACTGGGTCGCGCACCGGTTTGACTTTGAGTTTGGCGAGACGCGCCAGATCCGGGTTCACGTCCCGGTAAACCACCGTCCCATCACCAAAGCCAAACCGCGGCCCACGGGCGACGATCTCGCCGCCTTCGGCGAAAAGCACGCCACCATCATAAACGATGCGCCCGGCTTCGCAGCCCAGCAGGTTGGTATAGAGGTAAATCACTTGCATCGAGCGGCTGCTATTGGCGACCAAATGTTCGCGCTTCTGATACTTGCCGAGGGCGAAGTGCGAGGCGCTCGGATTGACGATCAGATCGACGGCGTCCGCATGGGCGGCAGAAGCGGGCACGCTGTCCCAAGCCTCCTCACAGACCTCCACCGCGACACCGAGCGACCCGAGACGATAGCGCAGGTCACCGAGTGGCACGCGCTGACCGAGCAGTTCGGTCTCCGCCACCTTGCCGAACGGCCACGGGCGGAACCAGCGCGGTTCATAGTGCACGCCTTCGCGCGGCAAGACGCGCTTGGCGTTCATCCCGAGAATCGCACCGTCCTGGACCATCACCGCACAGTTGTACATGGCGCCATAATAAAAATGCGGCAAACCAAAGACGACGGTCATTCCGGCAGTTGCCGGTAGCAAGTCCGCGAGCGCTGCTTCCGCTGCCTTGGCCGTACTAAGACTAAAAAACGCATCCTCGCAGCCATAGCCAGTAATCGAAAGTTCCGGCAGGCATAGCAGTTCAACTCCGAGCTGACGCGCTTCCGCGAGGACGGCGCGAAGGCGCGCGACGTTGCCAGCGAAGTCCAGTGCCGTCTGATTGAGCGTTGCTCCAGCAACTCGAAGAAGTTCCATATGATCTCCCTGCCCTGCAAGAGGGCCCTAACACAGGCTCGGTGAGACTAGTGACAAGGGGGCATTCGCGCAACCCTCAGCTGGCCGGCAGCACCTCACCGCGCGCCTGTGCGGCTGGACCTGCCTGCCAGCTCCACGCATTCGCCAGATCCTCCGCCCGCAAAACATCACTGGCGGCCAAATCAGCCAGAGTCCTGGCCACGCGTAGGCAGCGCACCACGCCCCGACTCGAGGCCGACGTCGGCAGGTGTCGGTTCACTAGCACCGCAAACTCGGCGGCACTCAGACCCGAGGCGGCGAGCATATGGCGCGCCTCGAGATCGCGATTGAAGCGCACGCCAAGGCGCGCATTGCGCTGGATGGAACGCGCCCGAGCTTGCGCCACCCGTCGTCGCAGACGCGACGTCTGCGACTCGGTCGCGCCGAGCTGCAAGAAAAGATCGGCCGTCGAACGCTGCGGCTCCGGCATATTGAAGTGCACGTCAATCCGATCCTGAATCGGCCCAGACAATCGCTGCCGATAAGCCAACACGCGCGGGTGCGGGCAGTCGCAGACACGGCGCCCGCTGCCGCTCCAGCCACAAGGGCAGTTATTGCAAGCCGCGATCAAGATCACGCGCGCATTCCACGCCAATTTGCGTCGTGCCCGCGCTAGTCGCACCTCGCCCGTCTCCAACGGTTCGCGCAAGGATTCGAGCAAATCCCGCCGGAATTCCGGCAGCTCATCGAGAAAGAGCACACCACCGTGCGCGAGAGCCAACTCCCCCGGACTCTC
>JBMOIW010000138.1:0-2049 GCA_049317145.1 Acidimicrobiia bacterium | reverse complement strand
CGACGGCCGCATTGCGTTTGGTCAAGGTACGGGTGACGCTGCCCACGCGAACGCGCCGCGCCTCACGAATGATCTTGCGTGGAGTGCACGTATTTCGCAGCGCCTTCACGATTGGTTTCCCGAGTTTCGTGATGTTCCCATTGCTGCGTCCTGGGGTGGACCCGTCGATGTCAGCCCGTCGCATCTCCCGTTCTTTGGGTGTCTCGGTTCAGGAAATCTGCACTATGCCGCGGGCTACTCGGGAAGTGGCGTTGGTGCGTCTATGTTGTGCGGACGCATCCTCGCCGCGCGAGTGCTCGGGCGAACCGACGAGTTCGCAGCGCTTCCGCTGAACCAATACCGGCCGCGGGCGTTTCCACCGGCGGCGCTCTTCGCGGTCGGGACCAAGCTCGTGTTGCCCGCAGTGGTGCGAACAGAAGATGCCTGGGAACGAGACCAACGCCCGGGCCGCTGGGCCAACTTTTGGGCGCACCTTCCCCGGCGCCTCGGTTATCCCCTCGGTCCGTAATTCGCGTGCCAGTCAATCGGGTTGGTGCATCAGTCGATCGGCGGGGAGGGATGCGGCGGGGTTGGCTACGCTCGTCGCCTGCAACGTAGCGGCGTAGAAGTGGGGCGATTCTTGTGAATAGTTCAGGGGCACTGGACCGCATTGTGGTCCAAGGTCTTGTGGTCACCACGACGGTTGGGGTCCTCGACCATGAGCGTGAGATCCCGCAACCGCTGCGCATCGATTTGGCGTTGCATGTAGATGCGCGTGCGGCGGGACGGAGCGACGATCTGGGTGATACCGCAAACTATGGCGACGTTGCTGTTCGCGTTGCGAACCTGGTGCGTGAATCCAAAGATCTTCTGCTCGAGCGCGTCGCGGAGCGCATTGCTGCGCTGATCCTCGACATCGATCGCGTCGAGGGCGTGGACGTCACTGTCGCCAAGCTGCGTCCCCCGATCCCGGAGCAGCTCGACTCCACCGCAGTGTCCATCACGCGAACTCGTCGGGACGACGGGCTGAATCCGGCACTCCATGCCCGCACCGCGTTGATTGCACTCGGTTCCAACTTGGGAGACCGCGCCGGCTACTTGCGCAGTGCCGTCGATGCGCTCCCCGGAGTGACGGCGCGTTCGGATGTATTCGAAACCGAGCCGGTGGGCGGCCCGGAGGGACAAGATGCGTTTTTGAACATGGTGGTCGAATGTCGCACCACCCTCGACCCGTACGCGTTGTTGCGGGTTTGTCAACGCATCGAGTATCAGGCGCAACGGCAACGTGTCGTGCATTGGGGACCGCGAACGCTCGATGTGGATCTTTTGTTCTACGAAAACATCACGATCGATGATCCCGAACTCATCATTCCTCACCCGCGTATCGCAGCGCGGCGGTTCGTTCTAGAACCGCTGTCTCAAATCGCCCCGGAGCGCTGCCCTGACGGTTGGCGCGACGCGCTGCCACCGGAAGCGATTCGAAACGCGGGACCCCTCGCTGAGCTTGTGGTGTGAGTCGGTACTACTGCACTTGCCGGCCAGCCAGCGAGGCCTCGACTGATCGGATGTGTCCGGGATGATGGGCGCGACCGTATTCGGGCTGTTGGGTCAGCACGATCTCGAGCAGCTCGTCGTGTTGCGCAGTGCGCTTCCACGGCAACGCAACATACAGCGGGAGGTCGAATTGCCGCAGCGTATCGAGGCGGGAATACACCTCGCGTTGATACAAGAAGCGCTCTTCCCACGGCCAACTGGGAGGCGCAAAACCGGTTCCCGGGTCCAAGATGCATTGCGCGCGCATGCCGTAGCGATCAGCGTCGCGCAGGCGTTCGGCGAAGAAGTCGGTGATCGAAACAATCGGATCACGGGTGACGCGCTGCATTGCTCGCGGGTTTGGTCCCGACAAGAACGGCACCACGACCGGCACCGAATACTCGCCAGCAACTTCCCACATCGCTGGGTCCTGCATGCCATCGGCAGCGTTGAGCATGGTCGCTCCAGACGCCAGCGCGCGTCGGGCAACCTCGGGTCGCCACGTATCGACACTCACCGCAACGCCCAGCGTCGCCA
>JBMOIW010000137.1:0-2082 GCA_049317145.1 Acidimicrobiia bacterium | reverse complement strand
TGGGCCTGCACAAGGCCGACTACTGGTGGTACCGCGACCTGCGCCGCTACGGCACCGTGCCGCACGCGGGCTTCGGCCTCGGCTTCGAGCGCGCGATCATCTACGCGACGGGCATGGCGAACATCCGCGATGTGATCCCGTTCCCGCGCGCGCCGAAGACGGCGGCGTTCTGAAAGGTGCCAGACACCACGCGGTCGTCGATCGGACGGCCCGTGTCGATGCCGTACTTATCCTCACATCATCGCCGCCTGCGCCCCGCGAGCGCGGCAATCGCCAGCGCCGGCAGGACGCCGGGTGATGGAATGGCGCTCGTCGGGACCCAGAGTGACTCGGTGCCGAAGAAGGCGGTACTCGACGACTCAAAGAAAATGCGGTCGAACTCCACGTTGGTCGTGAAGGCGACGAGCACCGAGGTCTGATTCGCGCTCGGCGGTGTGCCGTAGTAGGGCGCGGCACCAAAGGTGATGCTCGCCTGACCTAGGAATTCGCCTCCGCGCACGAGATTCACGAAAAACGTCCCGTATGCCGGCGCACCGATGAGATGGAACGCAACCCCGTGAATGGGAGCATCGAAGGCCAGGGGCTTCCAACCGGTAGCCATGATCCCAGATCTGAGCCCCCATTGCGGATACACCCAGGCAGTCTGGGGCGACATGCCGATCTGCGTGTACGGGAGCCCTGGGTATGTTGCGCCGTTCGCGCCAAACTGTCCCGGGGCCCGAACACCGAATCCAGCGTACTGATCGGTAAACGATCCCCACCCGTTCACCACCGGCGTTCCGATCGGATCAAAGTCCCACGTGCACTCGTTCGAGCCTCCGACGGCGCTCGACCATGAAGCGATGTCGGAGTAGTAGGTCGCGGTGACCGATGCTGCAGCGATACCCGTGCTGGCGAGCGCGGCGGTTGCTGCTGCGATGAATTCAATGCGTGGCATGGCGGATAGCCTCCAGGGTTTCATGGATGATTGTGCAGCGCGCGTCAAGCTCACTGGCCGCAAGTTGCGCCGCGCGTGCGCGGAAGGTGTCGATCCCACTTTCGCCAGACAAGACGAGGGCGAGCTCCAGTTCCTCGATGGTGACGGCCTTCGACTCGCAGCAGAACGAATTGAGTCCGGTGATGACGCCGGCCGTCCAATCGCCGAGCAATTCGGCCAGGTCGAACGCGTCGACGTGGCCATCAAGATTGGTGTCCTGCGCGAGCGGCTCACACGGAGACGAGGCGGTCGTCCCCCATGCACCGAGCATCGAGGCAAGGTCGAGCGCATTGATCACCAAGTCTGCGTTGATATCGGTCAATCGCGTGGCGACGAAGACACGGTTGGAAGGCATCGAGGACGATCCTACGAACAGCCCGCTGTCGGTGACGTCGTACGCGACGAGCGCATGCCAGTTGGCGCACTCCGGTCGCCACAAGGTGGTATTCGATGTGTCGAGGTCGTGCACGAGCGTGGGCACGAGGGGGTGCTTGGCGTACCAGCCGCCTTCGCACTCGTCCCAGAGAACGGCAGAGTCGTAGTTTGCGACGATTCCAGACGCCGACGCCACCGCGGTCGCACCCGCCACTCGAATGTCGCCCCCCAGGTCCCGTCGGACGCCTAGTGCGATGCTCGAGTCGGCCGTCGACGCAAGCGTGACATACGCTTGCAGATCCTCGCTCCACGGCGATGCAGTGCTCAGGTCATGCCAGATCAACGCGCGCGCCGCGCAGGGCGGGTTCGGCGCCGGGTCGAGTGCACGCCCGACGAGAATGTCGGAGTCGCGCGCGCGGATCGCTTCAGAACCGAGCTGCGCCGAGCCGAGGGTTTCGAGGACTTGCGACTCCGCGGTGGGACTGCCGATCCAGCGAAAGGCGCGAGAGGTCTCGAACTGGCATGGATAGAACGACTCCGGACCACACGATTGAAAGACCTCGAGACGCCCAGCGCCCCAGATCGACACCCCATCGCACGCGAATCCGAACACTTCTCCCCGATAGATCGAGGTTGATCCGACCCAGAATTGATTCGTGAGCATGGTCCCCGCAAGCGTCGCCGAATCGCCGATGAACGCGCGCGCGTACACACCGCCCGACCCGGGCCCG
>JBMOIW010000136.1:0-2261 GCA_049317145.1 Acidimicrobiia bacterium | reverse complement strand
AGTCCAAGAGCACCCATTGCAAATCATCGAGCCCTTCAACACTCCGAGGAGTGCGAAAGCCCTAACACAGGTGTCAGCAGCGCCGATTGTGGATCTATGGGGAGCGCACCAGCGACAGGAAATGCGAGCCGCCGACCGAAACGCCCGATCGGCGCAGCTGTCACGTTGGTCCTCAGCCTCATATTTGCATCGATGTTCGGGCTCTATGCACTCAGCGACATGCAGGAGCGGGCCGATTGGGATCGAGCCCGGGCGGGCGTGCAGGTCCAAGGCGATGTCGTTGCTACCAGTTTCACTACAAAGGACTGCAGGAGAAACCCGTTCTGTGAGCAATCAATTACCTTCACGAGAGTCACGGTGCGTTACAGGCTCGACGGGCGCACGCGCACTGCAACCGTCGACGTCAAAGGTGCGCTCTACAAATCCAACACAAGTTCGGTACAGGTCTGGGTAGATCCCAATCGCCCTGACCACATCGCAATCGAGGGACGAACACCGAGAGCAGCGGCTCAACCATGGGCGAGACCAACACTCGCTGCAATTTCGGCAATCGTTGCAATTATCAGCGGGTGGTTGCTCATCAGTCCCACTCGCCGCCGGAAACGACGAGAAGCTGCAACTGCGCCGCTACTCACCCCGTCATCGCCGTCGCCGCCCACCCACTTCGTGCCACTGCCGTACGGTTCTGGAAACCCCGTTGTGGTTCGCACGCGCATCCCATTCCTCATCGAGATTCTGTGGTGGGTTGGCACGTTGAGTTCCGGGTTCTTCGCGGCTGCAGCCGTGCTTTCCGGCGGCTCGGAAGGTGCGCTCGCGGGAATGATGACCGCGCTGATGGTTGTTGCATTCATCAGCTTGTTGTTCCCCGTCATCGCTTGGTCCCGCTGGACGTGGAACGGCACCGCCCTGCGGCGGGGTCGAAACGAAATCGAACCAAACCGTGTGGTACGAGTCGCAGTGGGTGGCGCAAGGACGGGGCCGGTCTATTTTGGAGGCGGGATTGTTGCGGTCATTGCCTACCCGCTTGCCGTGCTCCTTGACCACCTCTTGCAACGACGGTCGCAACGACGCGGATTCGACACCGGCGCGTACACGCTATTCCTGGACGACCGCAAGCACATCGTGCTGCCCGCGGCAGTCCTCGACCTCAAGCAGTTGCAAGACTTTTTCGCGCGCATCCCTGCAGCTGCGTGGGACAGCGATGCGCTCGAGCGCATTCGAGCAATCCTGAACGAACCGGAGCGAACAGAAACGCTGTTATCGCGTTCACTATCCCGCTTGCCGACACGTTGGAGTTGGATCATCGCTGCCCTGTTTACAGCAGCAACTCTCGCCACCGGGTTTGCATTTAATGCCACGAAAAAGGATTACAGCTCCATTCGCGAATCGGGGGCCGCGCGGGTGATCGCGGCCGCGCTCGACCCGTATCTCGCTCCGGCTGGAGGCATCGTGCTCATCGCGCAGACCTGCCCGGTTTTCGGCGAGATGGCGAGCGCCGATGGACAGATCGACCCCACATTGAAATCGTGCAAGGTAGTCGTCGCATATGACGACGGTACGTCGGAGGAGTTCGTGGCATCCGTCGAACGCAACGGAGATTCCTTCCGGTTTCGGTCCTTCGATCGATTCCGCGCTGACTCCGCAACGATGGGAACAGGGACCATTTGGTGGTCAGGGCGCGCGGCGCAACATCTCCTTGCCAATCAAGGCGTAACCGCGTGTTGGGGCCGTCCGGCATTGGTTGCGCCCGGAACGGTACAGAAGAACGCGTGCACAAATGCGTCTCGATACTTCGACGTTCGCATCGACGGGCCTGGAACATACGTCATCGTCACAACAGACCGCGGTGGGCAATAAACAGCGCCACGAATCGATAGTGACGTGTGTGAGTGCAGTGCACGAAGAGCGCCAAGCCCCGTGCGATGCGCCACCTCACGCCGCGGAGTTCTTGCCGCCGTACTTTTGGTGCACGGCTTGTTTGCTGCCCCCAACACCATGCCAATCATTCCCCGCGAGCATCCCTCTTGAACGCCATCGATCATCCAGCAGGTCAAGCATTTGTACCCGAGCAAATCCGTCACACCGTATTCAGTTGCGCTGCGCCGAACGACACATTGAAGCGGTCGCACCACAAGCTCACACTCGTAAGCGCACTGAGGTCTGCTGATGCGGGGACGTCATAGTTCTCGTTTCCTTTATTACCTTTCATCGCACGAAGGTTGACGTGCGCGCCGTCGCCCGAGAAGTCTTTGTTCCCTTCA
>JBMOIW010000135.1:0-2366 GCA_049317145.1 Acidimicrobiia bacterium | reverse complement strand
GCCGTCGGGCGCGCCACCACGACATTGTGACGATGCCCAAACTCAGAAGGACGGTGAACACCGATACTCCTATCGCGCGCCATACCCATCGCTGCGGAGTCCATTCGACGCGCACCAGGATCGGGCCACCCGAGCCGTCCGGCGTGATACGCCAGCCGTTCGCGTAGCCGTCGACGAGCGTGCGTGCCGACGCGGTCGCTCCCGAGACTTGCAAGCGCCACCCGGCATTCGCGCTCTGCCCGAGCACCAACCAGAAGGGCTTCGCGGCATTGCGAATCTCGGCCGAAGTACCAACCGGACCGTGCGATACCACGCGTGCCTCCGGGGGTAGATCGTTGCCAACTGCCGGCGCCAGCAACGCACTCGGGTTTGCCGACGCACCGTCGGCGCCGGAAGCCAACACCACCTCGTCGATATCGATACCGCTCGTGCCCCCTGCCGTTGTGCGCACCTCAACATCCCCGGCCGCCGCGGTCAGCGGTCCCACACAAGGTTCGAGCGTTATGGCGGCGCCGGCCTCGGCGTTGGTTCCGGCAACGACGCGCAGCGGGATATCTGTTCCATTCACCGAAAACAACTGCGAGCGACACACGGTCGAATCCGGCGCACTCCGCACCGTGGTATCCACCAGGCCCGGGACTCCTACTTCTGCGATCGCGACGGGCATTGCAATATTGCGACGCGAGAATGTATCGAGGGTGGTGACCTTGCGGATTGCGGTAATGGTGATGCGCACGGTATCCCCTGTCAGCGCAGGAAATGCAACACGCGTCGGCGTTGCACGATCGAGAATCGCTTGATCCAAAATCTCGGGAAGCGCGACGTCGCGCACCACTCCCCCTGCTTCGACTTGTATGCGAGTCGGAACGGAATGCGAGCCATCGGCGACTAATTGGAGATCCAAATGCTCGAAGGTGATGGGTCGCGCGGCGCGCGCTTCGATCCAGTTTCCGCCGGGCAAGAGGAACGGACTTACCCACGCGGTATCCGCATTGCCATCGAATGCGGCGCGAGCTCGGGTGCGAAGGTCTCCCGCCAAGTGTTCCGAGGAACGCGCCTCGATCCCACCGTCCGCAACGCTTGGATACCCGAGCACCGTATCGATGATCAGATCCGGCGCATCCGTGCGCAGCCGCGCCTGCACATTGACCCCAAAGGTGCGTGCCGTCGGCAGGGTGAACACGCGAGCGAGCGTCAGCTCTTCGTCGTACCGCGGGGGTACAGGTCGCACGCGGGCGCGCGAAAGCACCACGGACAACGGGTGCGTAGCCGAGTCGGCGCCGTACATCGTGAGCAGATCGCGGGGCAGGCGTATGACCTCGTCGACGCGCACCGGCTGACGCGATACATCGTCCGCCAATCGCACCTCAGCAAACCCCACCGGACTCTGTCCGTCGTAGACGATCTGGCGACCCACATTGGTGTCATTGATTTGAAGCTCAAGGCGTGTAAATGCCTGCTCGGGAAACGTGATGCGTTGCCCTGCCGAGGTACGCGACGTGTCGTCGAGGGCAACGGTTGTGACCGTACGCCCATCGAGGCGCACCATGACCCGGGTGATGAATCGATTCCGTGCACCGTTCAGTGGTTGGACCACCGTTATTGAGCCGGTTGTTACCGGATGTTGGAGATCGACGCGCCAGGTTTCGCCGGTCACGTCTGCGAAGGCGCCGACGCGCCAAGCCGTGGCGGTGTCACCATCGAGTGCACGCGCCGCGCGGTCCTCGGGGGTGTAGGAAATCGGGTTGCCGTATGCCGTGGCGGTCACCCGCGCGACGCCGCGTTGTTCGACAACGGTTGCGGCATCGTTGGTTGCATCCGGGTACACCGCCAGGCGCGCATCACCCGGATCGGGCACCAACGGTTGTTCGCCAGTTGCCTCGGTAACGCCCAGATTGTCGGCGACCGTGGACCAACGACGCGCCTGGCGCCGATTGGTATCAGTGAGCACCAACGCCGCGTTCGCTCCAGCGAGGGCACGCAGCGTCTCGGGTTTTGTGGCGAAGGAGCCCGGATTGAGCACCACTTCGTTGCCATCCACTAACCCGTTCGCAGCCAGATTCACCAACCCGTCGCCATTACCGGCCATCACCATCGTGCGGTTCGTTGATGCAGTGTGGAACATCGGCGTGGGAGCAAGCACCGGCAACACTGCGACGGGTGCCGGATCGGCAATGCTGCGCAGTCGACCGAGGGTTTGTTCGTCTTGCAGCGGGAAACGCAACCGGCCTGGAATCGTGGTCCCGTATTGCATCGCCGCACCAATGCCTGATGGTAAAGGAACGAACGAATTCCAAACCTCGGTGGGTCGCACAAGGTTGTAGCGATCTACTTGCAGATCGTTGCGCAACACCACATCGCCTACG
>JBMOIW010000134.1:0-2633 GCA_049317145.1 Acidimicrobiia bacterium | reverse complement strand
GTCTGTGGCACGGCGCGGGCTGGTCGTTCCTCATCTGGGGCGCGATCCACGGCACGGCACTCATCGTGCACCACGTACGCGCCGATCGCCGGCGGGCCGCTGGTGTCGCACTTGCGGACACGCCCGCGCACCGAGTGATCCGCAGATTTCTGACGTTTCAGGTGGTGTGCTTCGCATGGATTTTCTTCCCGACGCGCATGGGGGACAACATCGCTCCCACAATCGGCGATTCGTTCACCATCTTGTGGCGGATGCTGACTGCTTGGGGCCAACCAGCCACCCTCGTCCACACCTCAGTGTTGCTCGCAATCGCAGTCGGAATTGCCATGCAGTACACGCCGCGCAAACTCGGCAACCTGGCGCTCGCCAAGGTCTCCCGACTCGCTCCGCTCGCCCAAGCGGGACTCTTGGGCGTTGCGCTGTTGGTCATCAGCGTGCTTGCCGGTGGCGCGCTTGAAGGCCGCGTCCCCGACTTCATCTATTTCGCGTTTTAGCGATCTCGCGCGCGAACGCGGTATGCCGATCGCTCCGGTGATGCCTCGAATTCGTCACCTCAGCGCTCGCTCACGGTGACGCCTTTCCAAAACGCGACGCATCCTGCGATTTCGCGGGCCGCGTCCCGAGGTTCGGGGTAGTACCACGCGGCATCAGGGTTGGTAGCTCCGTCGATGTTGAGCGTGTAATAGCTTGCGACACCTTTCCAGGGGCAAGTGGAGTGCGTCGCGGAATCGGTGAGCAACTCCGTACGCACATCCGAAATGGGGAAATAGTGATTTCCCTCAACGACGATGGTGTTGTCGCTCGTTGCGATCACCGTGCCGTTCCAAGTTGCTTGCACGCTCATGGTTCCTCCGGTCTCTGACTGCACGAAAGCGTAGGTGCTGGCGCTACACCTCTGAGCGCGACGAAGCTGCCACCTCCGGCGTGTTCCGACACCCCACCTAGCGGTGGAGAAATTGCAACATCGTGTGCAGATCGGGCTCGTACTCGTTCGGCGTGCGCACGAAGTCACTGTGACAGCCGATCTCTGCACTATTCCACTGCGCTTTGCGATCGAGAATGCGACGGAGCAGCCGCGCATCGAGCGTGCACGACAAGCTCCGCTCGCCGGGCGTCGCATCGACTGCAAATTCGGGCAGGACCTGGGCCCTGAGCCCGTCGTACGCGACAGAGACCTGAAACGTCGTGGCAAGCCCAAACCGCGCCGCACGGGTCTGGAGCTGCGCCGCAGCAACTTCTAGGTCCCGCAGCAATTCGGCCCGGTCGGGTTGTGGATCCGTCTCGTAGTCGTAGACCACGCCCGCAAGCTCACGTTCGATGTATTCCGCGCAATCATCGGGATCGAGCGGTTCATACGCGCGGTCGGCATTTCGTGCACCAACGTCATACGTCGTTCCCTCACGGAGCGTTACGAGCTCGCACGGGGCGCCGTGGGCCCGGAGATACTCGGCACACGCATCCCACGTCGTCGTGCCGAGGTACGGGTTCTTGTGCCGCTGACTTCCGCCAAGGACATACGCACCGGCAAACGGTAAGCACGCCGCTGGCTCCAACACGCGCAGCAGGTCGATCATGTAGTCCATGTTGCGTTGCAGAATTCGGTCGTGCTCGGCGTAGCGCTCCGCCTCGGAGAGGTTCAGAAAGCACGCGGGATACGGGCCCGCCGCGTTGTAATTCAGCATCGCCAAATCGAAACGTCCAAACCGTTCGCGCAGCATGCGACACGCCTCGGGAGTCGGCGTGTTGTCGTTCGCATTCAACGCATGCACACCATCGGACGCGATGACGATTGCAGAATCGATCACGTTCCCGACCGTCGCGTCATGAAAGTTATGAGTGGTGAACGGTTTGAAGAGCGTTATCTCCAGCGCGCCAATGGTGGTCGTTGCCCCGTCAGCCACTGCTTGCACATTCGTATAACCCATGCCCTCAATGCGCTTTTGCAGAAAGTTGTTCTTGCGCTCGAGGACGACGATAGGCATGTCCCGTCGAAAGTCAAAGAATCGACTGTCAAAATGGTCCGGGTGAATGTGGCTGACGTATATGGCGTCAACGTCCTGAAGATCTTCAATGTGCGTAGATAACGGTGGGTAATGGCACCAACTGCCCTCGAAGACTCCGTCGACCAGCCAGGGATCCATCAGCAAGCGCGTGCCGTCATCGCCAGTGAACACGCCACATGCGTTCGCAATGAAGGTGAACGTCAAACCCATACGCGCGACGTTAGCGACCAACGGCTCCTAACCAGCGCAACGCACGACGATGGCAACACCTCAGACCACCGTGAATGACGTCACCATGCCTTCGTGGTAGTGCCGTTTTGTTCCGTCGACACGGTTGCAGACCAGGAGGTACTTCCCTGCGCTGAGCTTCAGCGTAAGTTTGGCGGTCGCTCCCGGATTGATATCGGACGCTTCTCCGGGAATGCTTTCCTCACCGAGAGCATCTTCATTGACAGTACCGTCGGCCTTCAGCGGGAGCGCCGCCGGCGAGTCTGCCTTTATGACGAGCATCTCGTGCACAAACGAGCCGTCGTTTTTCACGGTGAACGTGACCTCGCCCGCGGCGACGCTGTCCGGGCTCGCCATCACGCTGTAGTCCTTGAGGGTCACCGCGACCGGCTTGCCCCCCGA
>JBMOIW010000133.1:0-2640 GCA_049317145.1 Acidimicrobiia bacterium | reverse complement strand
GAGTGGCTTCATGCGCTCGAAGCGCTCGGCGTTTCGCTCACACGAACCGGTGATCAAATCGTGGTCGACAGTGCGGGCGTTCGAGCGTTTCAACCGCCGGCGCACGCGCTGGATTGCGGAAACTCGGGGTCGGCTATGCGCATGTTGCTCGGCGTGTTGGCCGGGTGTTCGTTTCCAGTCGAGTTGACCGGCGACGCATCGCTTTCACAACGTCCGATGGGTCGCGTGGTGGATCCGCTGCGACGAATGGGCGCGCATATCGACGGCCGTGAGGATGGACGGTTCGCACCCCTGCGCGTCCAGGGCGGAGCACTCGGTGGGACGACGTTCGTGCTCCCCGTGGCGAGCGCGCAGGTTAAAACCGCGCTGCTCTTTGCGGGCTTGCAGGCAACGGGGGAAACCACGGTGGTGGAACCGGTGCTCAGTCGAGATCACACCGAACGGATGTTGCGTGCGAGTGGCACTCCGATCGCGTCAACGATCGACGAAACGGGCGCGCATACCGTTCGCATTACAGGCGGGCTTGAAGCGCTGGGTCCGTGTTCGTTGCGAGTTCCAGGAGATCCATCGACCGCGGCATTCTTCGCGGTGGCTGCCGCGATCATTCCTGGTGCGTCGGTCACGTTGCACCACACCGCTATCAACCCGGCGCGCCTGGGTTTTTTGGATGTCTTGCGGCGGATGGGCGCCACCGTAGTTGTCACCCCGGTCGGAGATGCACACGGCGAACCCGTTGGTGTAATCACCGTGACAGGCGGCCCGTTGCATGCAACCGAAATTGGTGGTAGCGAGATCCCGAATGTCATCGACGAAATCCCGGTCTTGGCCGTCGCAGCCGCGTGTGCTGCTGGCACCACCGTCGTGCGGGATGCGACCGAGATGCGCGTCAAAGAATCGGATCGCATTGCCACCACGGTCGAACTGCTGACGCGCCTGGGTGCGCGTGCTGAGGCGACCAGGGATGGACTCGTGGTCTACGGGGGAGCACGGTTGACCGGTGGTGTCGTGCAGTCTCATGGCGATCATCGCATCGCCATGAGTGCTGCGATCGCCGGTTTGATTGCCAATGGCGAAACAACCGTTGAGGGTTGGTCGTGCGTTGCCGTGTCTGCTCCCCAGTTTGCCGACGACGTGCGCGCGCTCGGAGGTGCACTCACGTGACCGTATTGCCCATTGTTGCGATCGACGGACCGGCCGGTACCGGAAAGTCCACCGTGAGCCGCGGCGTTGCGGCCGCACTTGGTTGGGAGTGTCTCGACACTGGTGCGATGTATCGCGCCATGGCATTGGCGATCCTGAACGCCGGAATTGCGCTCGATGACGAACCTGCGATCGCGAGCGTGATCGACGACACAGAAATTGTGGTCGGGGAGCGGGTTCGGATCAACGGGCAGGACGTGACGGATACGATCCGAGCTCCCGAGACAACGACGGCTACCTCGATGCTGGCGTCACTTCCCTTTGTGCGCGCGCGCCTGATAGCACGGCAACGTGCCTGGGTTGCCGAGCGCGGCCGGGGCGTGGTGGAGGGTCGCGACATCACGAGTGTGGTGCTCCCCGACGCGGCAGTGCGGATCTATCTCTACGCAGTGCCCGAAATTCGAGCGCAACGACGCGGCGAGGATGAATCGGTGGCGCACCGCGCGCGTACCACCGAAGTGATTGCCGGAGAGCTCGAATTGCGCGACGCTCGCGATAGCACCTTGGGCCGCATCGTGCGCCTGGACCAAGTGCCCCAGGGCGTCACGGTTATTGATACGTCGTTGCAATCGGCTGCCGACGTTATTGCGCAAATCGTTGCGATGTATCGAGCGTGGGAGCGCCACCAGTGAATGCATTGTTGCCGCCAGCACCGGATCGTCGGCTTGGAAATCGGGTGTTGTACGCAGCATGCCGAGCGGTGATCGTTGTCGTGTGCAAGTGTTTGTGGTCGGTGCGAATCGAGTTTCGCGGACCATTGCCGGGGGCGGCTCCGTTCATTTTGACGCCCACGCATCGCTCCGCACTCGATATTCCCTTTATGGGATTTGTGACGCGGCGGCCAATCCGGTTCATGGGCAAGGTGGAACTGTGGCGCAAGCCCATGATTGGAAAGTTCTTGACCGCGCTCGGCGGGTTTCCGGTCAAGCGGGGAGCGGCGGATCGCGCAGCGCTCGCTGAGGCGATACGGGTGCTCGAGTTGGGTGCACCGCTCACCGTGTTTCCCGAAGGGACGCGTGGTTTGGGGGGACGGGTTGCCCGCATCGAAGAAGGAGTTGCGTACCTCGCGATGAAAACCGGTGCCCCGATCGTTCCGATTGGCGTTGCGGGGAGCGAGCACATTCTTGCCAAGGGTAAATCGCTCCCGCGCTTTACCAAAGTAGTCATCGTGGTCGGCGAACCGATTCCGGTGCCGCGCGTGCGGGGCCGGCTTGATCGTTTGGCGATGACCGAACTCAATGAGCGCGTCATGGCTGAGCTGCAGTCGGTCTTTGACCAGGCAAACCAGCAACTTTTTGCCCGTTAACCGGATAACCTGCGAAGCGAATCTACGTTGGCATCAGCCTTTTCGCTGCTGTGGTAGTTGGGGTTGTCGTTGTCGTTGTCGTTGTCGTCGTTGTGACGGGTGGCTTTGGATTGACTTTAAGCTGAACGCCGGTG
>JBMOIW010000132.1:0-2672 GCA_049317145.1 Acidimicrobiia bacterium | reverse complement strand
TGCAGCGCCTCGATCCACGATTGGGAACTCGCCGTGCATGACCCCGTCGAAGGCCAGCTGATTGTTGCCTTGCTCCAGGTGGTGCGGTCTATCGAACTCGCGATAACCGCATTCGAGCCTTGGCCGCCGACGACCACCCAAACTGGGTTACCCGATGGAGTGCCATACGCAGCGCGATAAAAGTATGAGCCGCTCAGTTCGGATGGGAGCGCCGTGCCGATCGTCCAATTCACGGTCAGCCCGGCCGTGTTTTCCACGCCCGTCTTCGCGTCCGTTTGGATTAGGGCAGACGGCGCGAGTGGGCGCGTTGCTCCGGTGATCGATGCGGCAGGTCCAACCCCGAGCCCGTTGACGGCACGGACCTGAACGGGGTAGTCGGTGTTTGGAGCCAGGGAAGCAGCATTCACACTACAGGTTTGGGTCGTCTTTTCGATGGTGAACAACCACGACATTTCGGATCGCAGCGTTCCACGGGGGTACGACTCGGCGGTGAGAAGCCGGTCCGATGGGATTGCGCAAAATGTCGTTCCGTTGTCAGTGGAATACTGATACTCAGAAATTGTCAGGCTACTGGCGGCGCTTTTGAACCGGACAGTGATCGAAGTCGTGGTCGCGGCAGTGCGTTGCAGCCCCGTGGGTGCTGCCGGTACCGCAACATAGGGGCTGAGCTCCCCGGTACCGGCGTCGTTGACCGCTTGCACACGAAACCCATATTGCTGGTCCGCGTAAAGACAGGGAAACACCATCGTGGTGGACGGCGGAGTTGTTCCCGAAGCAAGAACGCTTCGCGTTGCTGACGCGCCCGGGCATTGCGTACTGGACTGCATCGTGGTGCCCGGAATTGCCGCCACCGGGCTTCCGGGCGTCGCGTCAACAAATGCGGTCACGCGATACTCGCGGATCAACGCGTTCCCGGTTGGCGCAGTCCACGTCAACGTGGCATTAGTACCACTGCGATTCACGGTCGAAATGGTGGGCGCTCCCGGCGTGGTCGAACCAAAAACTACTGCGCTCCAGTTACCGACACCCGAAGAGCTTGTTGCGCGCACCCACGTGCAATAGGTCGTGTTGCTCAGCAATCCGGTGATTGCCGTCGTGGTCGCATCTGCCGCAGTAGTGATCTGCGGCGCCGGCGGTGCACCGCACCCGGACGCTGGGTCCCGAACCTTGTACGCGACCTGGTATCCCGTTATCGCCGGCTGGTCCGGAGTCGACGGCGTCACGGTGCTCCAACCGACCTGGAGCTGATCGGAAAGACCGTTGTTCGTGCGAACCACCCGATCGTAGGCGGCCACCACCACTTTTCCGTCGCGGTCAAACGCTGCTCCGTAGACCCCAAATTGGACGATCGGCGCAAAGCCGGTGACAGTGGAGATGATGCCATCGGGCGCGACCCGACGCACCACCTGGCCGCCCGCAATCAGTACGCTGCCATCGGAGCCAACGTGGACTTTGGTGGCAGAGACGTTGGCGTATCTGCCGGGGCCGCCATCACCGGAAATTCCCCACAAGCCAGTGCCCGCAACGATACTGAGGTCCCCGTTGGTAGAGACCTTCAGCGCTGTCGGCCCGTCGGCGATGTAGACGTTCCCGGCGTTATCGACGGCGACACCCGTCGGGTTGCGCAAGTTGGCGTTCGTTGCTTGCGCCGGGTAGTACCCGGAGGTGTAGGAACCTGGGATGCCGTTTCCGGCAATTGTGGTGATTGTGCCGTTCGTATCGATCTTGCGAACCCGCAAGTTGCTGGCATCAGCAATGTAGACGTTACCGGCGTTATCGACGGCAACCCCGTACGGGTAATACAACGCTGCATTCGTTGCCGGCCCGCCGTCGCCGCTGAAGCCATAGCTACCGGTCCCCGCAATGGTGGTGATGATCCCGTTCGTCGCGATTTTGCGCACGCGATGGTTATCTCGGTCCGCGATGTAGACGTTGCCCGCGTTATCAACGGCGATCCCAAACACTCCCCTGAGCTGGGCGTAGGTGGCCGTTCCGCCATCGCCGGAGTACCCAGATGTGCCGGTCCCGGCAATGGTGGTGACAGTTCCGTTGGGCGCAATCTTGCGCACTTCCGACCAGGTCCCCACATAGGTGTTGCCATTGTTGTCGACGGCAACGTCGAAGGACTGCTGGCGCAAAAGCTCTGTGGTGGTAGCAACCACGCCGGCGCTTGGCGCTGCTGGAGGCGCATATGCGGTCCCAACAAAGTTGTCGGTACCACTCACGATCCCGGTGGTCTCAGCAATTGTTGCAACCCAGTTTCCATTTCCGTCTGCGGCAAATTCGCCCAGCGTCTTCGGCTCGTAGGAAGATACCCAACGTTGCCCATCAACGGAAACGAACACGCGCTTCGTATTGTCGGCGTATACGAACCGCCCGTTTACGTACGCACTTTTACCCGACCGGCAATCCGCCAAGGGAGGCGCTTGGGCAGGCTGTTTCTGTTGTGTCCAGGTGTCGCCCGTGGGCACAAACTGCGCAAAATTTGTTTGCCCACACATGTAATTCCCGCTCGCCCATAGTGATTGGAACAGGAACTGTTTGGTCTCGGCTTTATATGCAGCCGACGCAGAAAATGCCCAGGTACGACTGTAGGTATCTACGTTTCCGGTGTAGGGAGAAAGAACTGCTTTCCAGTTCTGCCCGTCTTTCGAAACAAACGTGCCATCCTG
>JBMOIW010000131.1:0-2727 GCA_049317145.1 Acidimicrobiia bacterium | reverse complement strand
AGCAACGTCAGAATGCGCGCTTCGGTGCGCGTCCCAATCTCACCGAGGCCTCGGGGTTCGGATACGGCGCGCGGCATCGCTGCAGCCTAGGTGGACCACACCGAGGCTGTCCCGCTGGACGCTACGCTCCGAGCATGTCGGACAAGACAATCCCGGATGTGGCGCTCCACCTCGATGTGGTGCTCAACCTCGATGGCGTGGTTCACGTCCTCGGATTGCGTGATGGTCAGATCCAGTCGATAGCGACGCCTGACCCGGAGCGGACGGTCACCCTTACCCTCACGGCAGCGGATGCCGAACGGGTGCGGGCCGGCACCATTAATGCGCAGCAGCTACTCCAGGAAGGGGCGCTTCGGGTGGGTGGCCGCATCGATGTGTTGCAAGCAGCCGCGGGAGCCCTGTCCGCTTTGGGCGCGCCGCCGCGCTCCTGAGCCGGCAGCTCTTGAAAACCGGCGCTACTTGGAACGTTCGCCCGGAGGTATTCGGCGGAGTTCGTCCTCCGTCGTGATGCCTTCCACGATGTCGGAACGTTCGATGACGGTCCATTCGCTCTCCACGTGGTGCGTCGCCGACGCCGACGAGGCTGTCCGGCGCTGCACGGTGCGGCGAATGAGGCTGCGAACCGGCGGGGTCACGATGAGGAGTCCGATGATGTCGGTCAAAAAACCCGGGACCAACAGCAATGTTCCAGCGCCGAAAACAATGGCACCGTCGAGCAGTTCGCGCGTTGGTACCTGTCCGGTGGCCAAGGTTGCTCGGGCTCGGCGCCACACTCCAATCCCGATGCGATGCACGAGGAATCCACCGCCGATGGAAATCGCAAGCAGGAGTGCCAATGTCGGCAGGATGCCAATCTGGGCACCGATGGCCAGGATGCACCACAGCTCCAGCAGCGGGATGACAACAAACGCAACGATCAAGATCGCGGTGACCACGGCGGGATCGTACCTGCCGAACCATCACACGCGGTTACGGAGCTAGCGCAGCTCGAGTGGGGTTGCTACTGATTCTTCAGCGTCGTCACCCTCGGTGAGCGCAATCGCATGCTGCGTACGTAACGCTTCGACTTTGTCGATTTGACGCACAAGCTGTCGCTGTCGGGTTGTGGTGAGAACATCGAACTCCTTTTGTAACGCCTCGATGCGAAGCCCCACCTTGTCCATCTGTTCTGCGAATTTATTCCATTGCTTGGCAAAGACCCCCAATGTGGCCAGGATTTCGTTGGAGGTACGTTCGATGCGGAAGTTGTCTACGGCCTGACGGATCACTGCAAGAACGGCAAACAGTGTGAGCGGTGAGCAGAACACCACTTTGCTCCGCAACGCATCGTCCAGGAGCTGCGGGTCTTGTTCTTGTATGAATGCATACAGCGATTCGTTGGGGATGAAAAGCAACACGCAATCCAGCGTGCCTTCCGTGACATCCACATAGTTGCGCGACGCGAGTTCTTTGACCCTGGCGCGCACATCGCGCAGGAACTGATCGCGATGGCGAGCGCGTTCGGCATCGTGGGTTTCCTCCAAATACCGCAAATAGCTGTCGAGGGGGAACTTCACGTCCATATGCAGGACCTGTTCTTGAGGCAGCAGAAACGTGAAGTCCGGCTTGCCGGATCGATCAGCGAGCTGGGTTTGTTTGATGTAGTTGACGTTTTCCAGGAAGCCCGCCAGCCGGAGCACATCTTCTGCCATCCGCTCACCCCATTCACCGCGCTTCTTTTGGCTTGCGAGCGCCTCGCGGAGTTGTTGCGCCGTGTGATTGAGCGCACCGAGCGACTGCTGCTGGGTGGTCAACGCCTCACTGAGCTGCCCGAACTGTTGTGCGCGGTCCCGCTCGAGCGTTTGCACCAAGCCCGACACCTTCGTCAGTTCCGCAGTAAGTGCAGTGCGCACCTGTGCAAGTTGCGCATCAATCAACGCCGCTTTACCGGCGAGCGCCTCAGCCCCGAGCTCACGTTCGGCCTCCAGTGTTTGGCGGTTTTGCGCGGCCAGGAGATCCACTGCCGATTTCAGCGCTTGATCCCGACCGGCATCGTTGGCAACGCGCGCTTCGTCGAGCATGGCGCGTACCGAAACCAAGACCGCGTTGTTTGCGCCGTCGACTTGGGCACGTCGGCGCGCATTGATGACCAATGCTGCGGCAACGGTTCCGGCTGCCACCACGAGTGCCCCGCCCAATACAAATGCGATTTCCATACATCCTCCTGCGCCGATGACTGTACCGAGGACCAGTGACAGCAATCGGTATGGTTCATGCAAACCCCCTACGATGAGCGGCCATGGGCGAGCACTCCGAGCCAGGCCTTCCCGCTGCAGTTGAGGTCTTCCAGACGTTGTTGTCACGCGCCACTGCGCATCGCATCCGAGAAGTCCAACCCCAGCTTTTTGCTGCGTTGGGCGCAATTCGCGAGGAGTCTGGGGTTGCCGAAGCCTTACGCGCGCTCCAGCGGATTCCCCGTTCATACACCGTTGACGCGCGGGGCCGCAGCATTGCGCAAGCCCTGTTCGAACGCTGGGTTCCTGAAGTTTCCGATGACGACCTATTGAGCGTGGTCCCCAACGACCGCCCCGACCTTGCGATTGCAGAGCTTTTCCATCGGGGCCGCAACGATGCTGCAACCGTATTTGCGGCGATCGAACGGAACGCGGCCGTGCGCGAACGGGACTGGCACACCCTGGTCCGACTCGACACCATGTTGATCCGCCAAGTCAGAAGCACCATTCCTAT
>JBMOIW010000130.1:0-3019 GCA_049317145.1 Acidimicrobiia bacterium | reverse complement strand
CGTGCACGGTCTGTGGCCGTTGCACATCGGTATGTCCGGCGCATGCGACCGGCAAGCCACTCGATCCGCGCGAGATCGTGTTGAAAGTCGGCGAGGTCATGACCGCGACCGGCGATCCGGTCGTCACGCCCCCGGTGGGCACGGTACGCGAAATTTCCGTCAGCGTTGATTCGGTCTTCGAGCGCATCACCAGCGAAGAACTTTGGGCCTGCACATCCTGTAAAGCGTGCGACGAAATCTGCCCGGTGAACATCGAAATCCTCGACAAGATCCTCGACATGCGCCGGTACCTCTCCCTTATGGAGTCCGACTTCCCCGCGCAGCTCGGCAATACGTACCGCGCCATGGAGAACGCTTCGAACGTATACGGCATGAACCAAGCCGATCGCGCCGATTGGGTGCAAGACCTCGACGGCATTGACATCGTTACTCCCGAGAGCGGGCCGATCGACGCCGAATACCTGATGTGGGTCGGGTGCGCCGGGAGTTTCGACGATCGCAACAAAAAGACGGCCCGAGCCTTGGCGAAGCTGTTGCAGCGCGCCGATATTTCGTTTGCGATCCTTGGCCCGAGCGAGCTCTGCACCGGCGACAGCGCACGACGCACCGGGAACGAATACCTCTTCCAGATGTTGGCCACACAAAACATCGAAACCCTCGACGGGCTGGGCGTGCGCAAAATCGTGACGCAGTGCCCGCACTGTTTCAACACCCTCAAGAACGAGTACCCGCAACTGGGCGGCAATTACGAAGTGATCCACCACTCCCAGATGCTGATGGACCTCGTCGAGAGTGGGCGCCTCTCGATGGTGGGTGCCACGCTCGAAGAACGCGTCACGTATCACGACTCGTGCTATCTCGGACGTCACAACGACGTGTACCTTGCCCCGCGCAAAGTGGTGGGCTCACTCGCCGGTATCGACCTCGTCGAGATGCCCCGCAACGGGACCCGCGGCATGTGTTGTGGTGCTGGCGGCGGGCGCATGTGGATGGAAGAGCACACCGGCAAGAAGGTGAACACTGAACGTGCGCAAGAAGCACTCGCAACCGGAGCGGACCGTGTTGCGGTTGCGTGCCCGTTCTGTTACGTGATGCTCGAAGATGGCGTCAAAGGTGAAGGACGCGAGGACGTACGCGTGTCCGACATCTCCGAGATCCTGCTCGAGGCCATCGAGGCCACACCCAAGAACCCTGAGTCCGCCGGAAGCTCATTCACGCAGGGGATCTAGCGCAACGCTGCCGGTGCGCCGGAACCGACGCAGTTCCATACATCCACCACGGGTTGCGTGGGTTGTAATGAGCGGTACTGCGCGTGCGGTGCACCAACGATCAACAGATCGGCGCGCGTTAACACGTCCTCGAGCGGCTGCAGCTCCGTATCGAGCGTGACATACGGATCAGTGGTAAGGACCTCGCGGGCTTTGAATCGCAAGATGCGTTTGAGCTTGTAACTCAGCGAGGCACGGATATCGTCCGATTCTGCTTTAAAGGCCATCCCCAAGATCCCAACCGTGGCGTCCGCCAGGGAGTGCTCCCGCTCCATTTGCGCGACCAGATACAGCGGTAATCCTTCATTGATCATGAGCGCGGAATGCCCCAACGTGAATGCGTGATTGTTGAACGCCGCGAGCTGCATCGTGTCCTTGAACAGACACGGACCTGCCGCAAAGCCCGCTCGTGGGAGATCCCGGGCTCGCGGATATTCGTGCGTCATTGCTGTGCGAATGGTTTCGAAGTCGAGTCCCGCGTCGTTCGCAATCATGTAGAACTGATTGGCCACTGCGAACTTGATGTAGCGCCACGAGTTGGTGAATAACTTCGCCAGCTCGGCTTCCTCCGGCGCCATGGGAACCGTCTCGACTCCCAACTCATGAAACAGCTTCGCTGCACGCACCAGCGTCGCGTCTGAACGAGCTGCGACTAATTGGGGCAGAGTGGTGAGCTCCTCCATGGCATGCCCTTCTGCGAGACGCTCCGGGCAAAACGCAACATCAATGTCGATACCGCGATCGCGAACCAGCCGTTCCACCAACGCAGTGACGCCGGGATACACGGTGCTACGCAAGATAAGCAGCTGCCCGTGGCGAAGATGCGCACCGATTTCGTCAATCGCTCGCGGGAGGATGTGCAACGTTGGGTTGAGATGCTCGTCTACCGGGGTGCCGACGATCACGACCACGTGCTCCGCCTGAGCGACCACAGCAGGATCCGTCGTCGCAAACAACGTGTTCGTTGCAAGCACCTTGCGCAACGTGGGCTCAGTGTCTGGTTCTTCGAACGGCATCACGCCTTCGTTGACCAGTGCACACGCATCCGCATTTCGGTCCAGCAGCGCAACCGTTTTTCCGACGTTTGCAAACGCCAACCCCAACGGCAACCCCACGTGCCCGCAGCCACCGACAATGACCATGTCGATCGGAAACGCCATATTCGGAACCCCTACCTTCGCGACCTCAGAGGCGCGAGGATTCCAACGGCCGTGACTCAGCGAAACGCTCAGTCCGCAGCGGCGAAGGGGTAAGACGATGCGTCTAGCGGAAGTTCAGATACGCGCGACTTGGGGTAGGGCCGCGTTGACCCTGGTACTTGCTGCCCGTCGCGCCGCTGCCGTAGGGGCGTTCAGCCGGGGTGGTCATCTGCAAGAACGACAACTGCCCGATCTTCATCCCGGGGTAGAGCGCGATTGGCAAGTTGGCGACATTTGAGAGCTCCAGGGTGAGATGCCCATCGAACCCGGCATCAACAAATCCCGCAGTGGAGTGAATGAGCAGCCCAAGGCGACCAAGCGACGACTTGCCTTCGAGTCGCGCCACCATGTCGTCGGGCAGCTTTACACGCTCTGCCGTAGAGCCGAGCACGAACTCGCCGGGGTGCAAAATGAATGCGCGGTCTTCGCCCACTTCGACAAGCTCGGTGAGATCTTCCTGCGGCTCTTTGGGATCGATAAACGGCGTCGTGTCGTTGCGAAACACGCGGAACAAGTGGTCGAGCGTCACGTCGACACTCGAAGGTTGCACGT
>JBMOIW010000129.1:0-3119 GCA_049317145.1 Acidimicrobiia bacterium | reverse complement strand
CGAGAATCATGCGCTGCACGACGGGCAAGCGGTCTCCGAGAAACATGTGCTCGGCGCGACACAAGCCAATGCCTTGCGCGCCAAACGACACTGCTTTCGCTGCATCTTCGGGAAGGTCAGCGTTGGTGCGCACCTTCAGCGTGCGGAATTCATCCGCCCATCCGAGGATCGTCCCGAACGGGCCGGTAGGTTCGGGCACCACAACCGGTACCGCACCGAGCACAACCACACCGGTCGAACCGTCGATGGAAATGACTTCACCTTCGGTCACCGTAATGTCGCCCACCCGGAAGGTCTTGGCCGCTAAGTCAATCTTGACCGACTCCGCACCACAGATTGCCGGCTTACCCATGCCGCGGGCGACCACCGCGGCGTGGCTCACGAGACCACCGCGCGAAGTCAAGATGCCCTCGGCCGCGATCATGCCGTGTAGGTCATCGGGCGACGTTTCGGGGCGCACCAAAATCACCGCTTCGCCGGCCTCGTGGCGCGCTTGCGCTTCATCGGCGGTGAAATACACCTTGCCGACCGCAGCACCGGGCGACGCGTTCAATCCGGTCGCGAGCACGTCGTACTTCGCGCCCGGGTCGAACTGTGGGTGCAGAAGCTGATCGAGCTGCGCCGGTTGCACGCGCAACACCGCTTCTTTCTTGTCGATCAGCCCTTCGGTTTCCATCTCGACGGCCATGCGCAATGCTGCAGCCGCAGTGCGCTTACCAACGCGGGTCTGGAGAATGAACAGACGACCCTGTTCGATAGTGAACTCAATGTCGCACATGTCGTGGTAGTGCGCCTCGAGGCGCGCCATGACATCGAGCAACTGCGTGTGGCACTCCGGGAAGTGCGTACCCATTCCGGTGAGCGGTTCAGTGATACGAATACCCGCAACGACGTCCTCGCCCTGCGCGTTCGTCAGAAAGTCACCGTACGGAGCAGCTTCACCGGTTGACGGGTTACGCGTGAACGCCACGCCGGTTCCCGAGTCATCGCCCTTGTTGCCGAACACCATTGCTTGCACGTTGACCGCCGTCCCAAGGTCATCGGAGATGCCTTCGAGTTTGCGGTAGTCGCGCGCCCGGCGCCCGTTCCATGATTTAAAGACCGCTTCGATTGCGTAGCGCAGTTGTTCGGCGGGATCGTCCGGGAACGTCACACCTGCCTCGGCCAACACGATGCCTTTGAACTCGGCCACCAGTTCCATAAGGTCCGCAGACGACAGCTTGGTGTCGACGTCCACACCACACGCGTGCATCTTTGCTTCGAGCGCGTGCTCAAACCTTTCGGCGGGCACATTGAGCACGATCTTGCCGAACATCTGCACGAAGCGCCGGTACGAGTCGTACGCGAAGCGTTCGTTGGTCGTTTGCTTGGCCAACCCCTGCACCGATGCGTCGTTGAGGCCGAGGTTGAGCACCGTGTCCATCATCCCGGGCATCGAGAATGCGGCACCCGAACGCACCGATACCAACAGCGGGTCGGTGCCATCGCCCAAGGTCTTGTCCATCGTGGACTCGAGCGCCGTGCGCGCCGCCGCAACTTGGTCGAGGAGCCCGTCGGGAAGCGCTTCGCCCAGGTGCATGTACGCCTTGCACGCTTCGGTCGAAATCGTAAAGCCGGACGGCACCGGCAGCCCGAGCTTCGTCATCTCGGCAAGGTTTGCGCCCTTGCCCCCAAGCAAGAACTTCTGCTCTTTCGAGCCTTCATCAAAACCGTAGACGTACTTCATGTCTCCCCCATCTGTGTCGCGGGGAGCCTAGCGAAGACGGGTCAGCGGGTCGTTGCCTTGCGGCGCCGCAGGCGCGGCGGACGCGGGACAGCATCGACGACGGTCGTGCGGGCCGCCATGTCAGGAATGCCCCGCTTGGCTTTGGTCACGATAAAGGTCATTCCGACGGCAAACGCAATCAAATGCAGCAGTGGCCACGGAATCACTTCTGCCGCAATCACTAGGACAATCAGCGGTCCATATCGGAACAACGATCGCGTGAGCCCTGGGAGCTCGCCGCTCTCGGAACGTACGACCCGGATCCCGAACCACCGTTGTCCGACGGTTTGTCCCGTCCGGGCGGTCGGGAACACAAACCACAAGATCAGGACTGCCGTCGTGATCCCGGCGAGCGTGGGGTGCACCCACAACGGGACGCTCGACCCTTTGGGGCGCGGACCCACGATCCACGCGATGGCGACTCCGCTCGCGAAGTACGCGGCGAAGCACGCCATAATGTCGAGGAAGAGCGCGTTAATGCGATTTGCGAGCACTGCACGATAGTCGGGCGGCACCGGGCCGCTTCCCACCTCGAACGGATTGTTCAGTAACGGAGTACGACCGTTCGCACGGGCCTTGGGCGTCGCACTGGGCGCGTCCGGGAGTCGCGTCACGGTGCCATCCTCGACCTGCGCGTCGTAGCGGTCGCGCTGAAACGGATCGGAAAGTACGTTCCACGCATCGTTGACGCGTGCGGCTTCGGCGCGCCGATCCGCCTCTACGCCTTTCCACGCGTCAACTTGGAGCGCGTCGAGACGCGTCCGGTACGCGGTGCGGAGCGCGTCGCGGTCGGCACTCGCTGGCACACCCAAGACGTCGTAGTAGGTGCGACCGTTCGGTTGCGTGATCTCGGTGGTGTCGTCGCTCATGCGTTCAGAATTCCAATTGTTCGTGAAGATATCCCAGCAGGCGATCAATGCTGACGCGCGTTTGGGTCATCGCGTCGCGTTCGCGCACCGTCACTGCCCGGTCTTCGAGGGTATCGAAGTCAATCGTCACACAGAGTGGCGTACCCACTTCGTCCTGGCGGCGGTACCGCTTCCCGATCGAACCGGTGACGTCGATGTCGATTTGCAGCGAGGACCGCAAACTGTCGGCGACTTCGCGAGCAACGGGGACAAGATCATCGTGCTTCGAAAGCGGCAACACCGCCACTTTGATCGGAGCCAACCGCGGGTGCAGGTGCAGCACCGTGCGCTTGTCGCCGTCGAGTTGCTGCTCTTCGTACGCGGCCAACAAGAACGCAAGCGTGGCGCGATCCACGCCGGCCGCCGGCTCGACCACATGCGGGACGTAGCGCTGATCGTGCTCTTGATCGAAATACGACAGATCTTGACCCGAGTGCTCGGCATGG
>JBMOIW010000128.1:0-3150 GCA_049317145.1 Acidimicrobiia bacterium | reverse complement strand
CGTCGAACTGGGAGCAGCCTGCCAGGCGTAGTGCACGCACACTTTGGTGGCGTCGGTGCAGATTCCGTACTTGCCATTGCCGGCCACCTCGTACCACTTCCACGTGGCCGGGGTGCCCGAGGTGCCCTCCACATTCAATTTCCTGTTGTCCGACACATCAGGGTTGGAGCCGGTTTGTAGTTGCGAGAAGGCGCGATCGAAAAGCGACTGGCCCTCGGCCCGCCCAGCGGCCTGACCAGACGAGCGGCGCATACCCTCGATATTGACCAAGTTCACGGTAAAGATCGCGGTGACCGTCATCACCACAATGAACCCCAAGGCAACGACGGTGGCCAACACGTATCCGTCTTCTTGGTGGCGACGCCGCCGCATTGCCCGCACGATCGGATGGCTGCGCATCTAACGCTTCCCCGGGTTCAGTTCGTCGGCGTAGCTCGCTCCACGCAGCGAAACCGACGCGTAAAACGGATACGAGTTTTCCAGCCAATTTGCCTGAGCAGCCGTCGGCTTGAATTTGACGGTCAAGTTCACGATCACCGTGCGGATGCTCCCCAGATTGGTGATCGGAGGGGTAATCGCAGTTCCGTCGGTACCCAAGAACGTAAATGTCGAGCCCGGGCTCACCGGGAACGACCACAGCGTTGAGGAACCGGACCATTTGTAGCTGCTGCACGCGTTCGGGGTGTTCCCCGCGCAATACGCCGCCATCATCGATTTGTGATCTTTGTTTGTGGGAGTAAACGTCTGCTTGCTCACCGTGAGGATTGTGTTGGCATCAAAGCCGGAAATCACAAACGTCAGCTTGTCGGGCGCGGCTCCGGATCCGACCCCACTCTTATCGGTGTACGCGTACGTCGTAAACGAAGTCTCGGTTGCCTGACTTACGACTGCGCCATCTGACTGATACCGCGCGCACTTCGACGCGTTACTCTGGGCGAACTTTTCGCCGGTAAATCCCGTGTTCCATTGCACGCACTTGGCGAGTGGAACCGAATTTTGCAGGTAGCGAATCGCGCCATCGAACGCGTCGCGCGTTTGTAGCTGCGCGTCGGTACGCTTACCGGTAGCGACCGATTCGAATGACAACGTAGTGAACAATGTGCCAGTAAACGCGAGGACCATGAGTCCCAACGTCGAGGCGACCATAAGCTCCACGACCGTCATCGCCCCCCGCTGATCGCGCCGTCGCGCCCGCCATCGTCGCATCAACGTCACCATGATGTACTGGCTCCGCTCGTACCTGACGGAAGCTTCGGAAACAGCGTCCGGCCGCCGGTATCACAAACTCCCGATGGTCCCGTGTGGGTGATTGTGATTGTTCCGACTGTGATCGATTGCGTACCGCTACCTCGAGCGAAGCTGGTGCCGAACGCCAGACTGTTGGGTGGTGCGGCTTCGCGCACCGTTGTCGTAGCCAATTCCTTGCCCTCCGAGTTCACGACGATCTTGCGCGCAAACGTGTCCGGCAAGACCGTTGAGCCCGTTGACGGGCACGTCGGGTCGGTGGGCGTCGGGTCGGTGAGCCACGATATCTCCCACCACGTGTAGACGAACACGTCGTATTTCCGGGAACCGTCTGTCCAACAGAGATTCACGTCCCCAAAGACGGGCGTACCGGTCTGCGAACACACTCCGAGTTGCGCGGCGCCACCACCGCCCGTCAGTCCATTCGAACAGTTGACATCGCGCGTAGCAAGATCGGATTCTGATCCGTACACCATCCCGCAGCTATAAGCACGCATGCGTTCATTTACTTGATACGCCACCATCTGAGCTTGCTCTTTGGCGCGGATGGTCACCGTGGTGGCGGTAAGGCGTGCCAAGAGATCGGCGGCCGATACCAACACCAGCACCGACACCGCCGCGGCGACAACAACTTCGACGACGGAGAATCCGTCCTCAGTGCGCGCAGGTCTACGTCGATTCCAACGAATCTTCACGATGCATTGAGTCGGCCTGTACGCGCCGTTAGTGACCATCGCCGGGCATCTCTTTTGCGCTTTTTCGTTCCATCGACTCGTTTCCTGCGAATCGTCCCGCAATCGTTTGTGGTTGCGGTCGATGCCATCGCGCTGGGGGTGCACCGTGCGCACACCCGCCGCAGAGCGAATGTCACGAATGCGTGCGAATGGGGAACTATTTCGCGCACGAAGCGAAATGGCGGCCGACCATTGGGGTACCCGACGTCCACGCACCGGACGTCCCCAAACCTCGATCAGGAGCACCAATGGACGTACGCACTTCTCAAATCTGGCGTGTGCATGCAGCCCTTGCGTACCACGTTCCCGGTGCGGCGCTGCTGATACACGACGGCGGCGAAATCGAGCGCCACATTGCGCCGACCACGGCGGTTGGCGCCGACATGCACCCAGGCGAACTGCGGGATCTGTTGGGTAATCTCTCGGGCAATTTTGCCAGCACCGGCGCCGTCGACGCGCTCGATGCAATTCGCGCCGAGCTGGGTATCACTCCCGATGTTCCCGTCGTTCCCGAGCTTCTGGCGTATTCGCCATTGCTTACCGACTGCGGGCTGGGGCTGGTTCAAGTAAGTAGCGCAGCGTTGGGTGGCGCCTTCGTCTTTGCGACGACGCTCGACGCGCAACAAGTTGCGCCGGTGATCCGGGTCGGCGCATCACACCCCGAGTTCCCGCGCGTCGCGGTGTGCAATCTCGGACTCGGGTTCGACGAGGTCCTTCAGGTCACGCTGGTGGTGTGCGAATGGAGCCCCGGCACGACCGAGACCCAACTGCGCGACCTCGAGCAACACGTTCGATCGATGCAGACCGACTGCGCAATCGCAGAGCTACTGCACTACTGCGACGCCTACTGATCCCACGCGCGGCGTGGGCCGACGTAGAACGTAGGGTGGCGACGCGTGTGCGACGTGACGACGATGGTGAGCTGATTAGGCGCTTTGCGGAACCGAACCAACGCTCGGCCATGCACCCGATGGGGCCGCGGATGATTCGTCCGATGCGGTGAGATCGATAAACAGGTTCCCGGATTCCGGGATCGGTGCAGCAAAGCTGGCTTCCAACAGGTCCGCGAGAATCGGCGAGTATGCCTTTTGCCGAGAGTCCGCGCTAAAAGTCGGAACATCGGCCGCCGGTGCCTGCGCAACCGGTGCTGGCACGAACTCCACCGGTGCCG
>JBMOIW010000127.1:0-3160 GCA_049317145.1 Acidimicrobiia bacterium | reverse complement strand
GGGGTTCGGCACACAGGCCATGGCATTGATGCTCGCCGCAGTGCGAGATTTTGGCGTGGCGCGCATCTATCTCGAAACTGAGCGCCCGAATGCGCAAGCACGACGCCTGTACGAACGGCTCGGTTTTGTCGAGGAAGATTCCATCTGGATGAGCCTCGACTTTCGCGACGGTACCAACCAGCAGTAGCGGGACCGATCGCGCTTGGAGTTCTGCTCCTACTGCGCCGGTTCGATGAGGTCCCACCGGTTTCCGTAGAGGTCCAGAAACACGACGACTTTGCCGTACGACTCGGATCGTGGTCGCTCGACAAACCGCACTGCTCGTGCCTGCCATGCGTGCATCTGGCGATCGAGATCATCGGTATGTACGAAGAACGCCACCCGTCCGCCCGTTTGGTTACCAACCGCAGCGTCCTGCGCAGCGTCGCTGGCGCGGGCGAGTAACAGGCCAGATCCGGTTGGTTCCGGGCGGACAACGACCCAGCGTTTGCCGTTCCCGAGATCCGTGTCTTCGGTAAGGGAAAATCCGAGCGTGTCGACAAAGAATTCGATCGCTTCGTCGTAATCGCGTACGACGAATGTGGTGGTGTCGAGGCGCAGCACCGTCTGTGCCTTAGAAGAACTGGAAGTGACCGAAGGGCCAATAGAGCACGAAGACTCGACCGACGATGGAATCTTCTTTGATCGGGCCGAAGAACGTCGAGTCTTTCGATTCGAAACGGTTGTCTCCCATCATGAATAGCTGGCCCGGAGGAACGGTGACTGGCCCGAAATCTTTTGTGGTGACTCCCTTGGGCAGATACGGCTCATCGAGACGCTTTCCGTTGATGTAGACGCCGTCTCCCTGTTTCCCCTGAATTGTGTCTCCGGGCAAACCAATCACACGCTTTACGAGATCTTGGATCTGCTCGGTAGCCTCTCCCGGCGGTGCTTCGAATACCACGATGTCGCCGCGACGCACATCGTGGAGGCGATAGCTCATCTTGTTCACCAAGACCTTGTCGCCCACTTGCAGCGTGGGAACCATCGATTCCGACGGAATATAAAAGTTCCCGATGAGATAGGTGCGCACGACGAAGGCCACACTGATGGCAACTGCGAGGATGAGCACCCACTCCAACACATTCGCCAGCGGCGACTTCTTTTTCTTTTGTTTGGTGTTCGTCGTCGATCCTTTCGCGCGCGACGCAGCACGACTTGACGGACCAGCGGTGAGGTCGTCCGACCATGGATCGCGTTGCATACTCATGAAGCGGTCATCCTCCCACGCCGGCGTGATCCGCCAGTGTCGCGTCGCGGTAGCGCTGCAACACTCGGTCGGCAGTGTCGGCGGCGTGCCGCCGCACGGAGCTCGGTGCAACCTCCACTGACGGCCCGAGGCGCAACAAGAGACGGTCCAGGAATTCGGGGGTACTCACTGCCAGGGTTACCTCGATACGCCCATCAGGACACAGGCGCTGATGTTCGATCGGATAGGTGTCCAGGACCCACCGGGCGTCCGGGGGCAGCTGCAAGGTGACACGCGGATCATCGACTGCCGGGGAGTACACCGCGGCATCGTCGGAGTCGAGTGTTGCGGTGTACTCCTCGTCAAGCAGCGCAATCGTGTCGATGCGATCGACCCGAAACAAGCGCTCGGCGTGTGCACTCCGACAATAGGCGCGCACGTACCAATGTCCGAGCAGCGCCGCGACGCTTACCGGTTCGATAATGCGCTCGGTTTGAGCGTTTCGATGGTACGAGTAGTACGTCATGCGCAAGCAGCGTTGTCCTTCGATGGCGTCTTGTACGACGGTGAGCGCATCGGGCGCGTTCACGTCGACATGCACCGCGTGGGGGGCGTTGAGCGCCGCTGCCAACTTGGTGAGTGCTCCTGCGAGTGGGCCGTCGGGATCTGATCCGGGTACTTCGAGCAATGCGGTGCCGGCCGCGAGGAGGGCAACACCCTCCTCGGCCGAAAAGCGCAGCGGCGCGGAAAACGCGTCAGCGAACCGAACCCAGACGCAGTCGTCGACGATGTCGACTTCGATGAGGCGATCGGGGGTATACGGCGGAAGCCCCACGAATGGCAGCAGCTCAAGGTCGCGTTCCAGATCGGCGCGTCGGACATCGAATCGAACTGCCAATTCATCAAGGGACGCGCCAGGATGGGAGGCGATCCACGGCAAATATGCGAGCGCACGACGCAACCGCGGTCCGACGAGTGGGCGACTCATGCAAACCCCTGGGCGCAATCCTCAAGATGCGTGATTATTGCCGCGCGCACCGTGTCGGGGCCGAGCACGGTGACGCCATCGAGGAATGCAAGGACCGAACCCAAGAACGCGTCCACGCTGGTGACCGGAACGGTCACCACTGCCCCGTTTGGATGTGGAGTCACGGTTGCATCGGGATAGCGACGGCGTGCTTCATCAACATGGGGCGCATCGACCAACAGATCGACCGCGATGGCATCACCGTCGGCAAACTGCGCAGGATTGTTGGTGACCAGGGCACATACATCGAGATCGGCTGGACGCTCGACAGTGTCCGGCGGTCCGATCTGTACTTCTCCGTCGATGCGATCGACGCGAAACGATCGGATGGCTTCGCGATCATGATCGAAACCGGCGACATACCAATGTCCTCGCGCAAAGACGAGTCCGTACGGATCGAGGATGCGTTCTTCGCCTCGATACGTAAAGGTGGCTGCGGCTCGCGCCCGGTATGCGTCGAACAGGGTCGCAAGCGCCGGAAAGCTCGGAATGAGTCCTACCGGTGCGATGCCGGTTTGGGTAGTCCCGCCCAGTTTCCAAAGTGCCGCTCGCGCATCGTCGCCCTCGATCGCGATGGCGTGAACTGCAATGTGCAATGCAGCAGTTTCGTCGGGGGTGAGGTGGAGCGGTGGGAGTGCATATTCCTCAGGGCGTATCCGATACCCCACTTCCCCACCGAGATGATCGAGCGTTTCAACGTTTACGGGCACACCGATCTCACGCAGCGTCGCTTTGTCGCGCTCGAATTGGCGTTTAAACGATGCGCGATCGGGTGGATAGCCAGGTACTCGCTCCGCGATGTCGTCGAGCGTGAGCGGAATACGAGTGTCCAACAGGTTTGCGGCCAGCGTGGCGAGCCGCTCGAGACGATCAGGCATACACGCTCTCCGCAGCCAGCGCGCCGG
>JBMOIW010000126.1:0-3188 GCA_049317145.1 Acidimicrobiia bacterium | reverse complement strand
GTTTACTGCCGTATCGAGTGAATCGGAGTTGAATTTGCCCACTGCACCCAAGCGGACGGAAATCCCGCCTTGCAGATCGAGTCCGAGTTGGGGTCGGTAGCCCGCCACAATGGTCGTGGTGAACAATCCCACGATGACCAACGTGGTGACGATCACCATTGCCCAATAGCGGCGCAGGTTGACCTGCGTCGGCTTCTTTACGCGACGCGGCGAACGACGCGCCCCAGCCCCGGGTTCAACGCTCATGCGTTGGTCTCGGTGTGCGCGTCGGAGTTCTCAACCGGCTCCGGGGTTTCGTCAGGGACGCGTGCTGCTATTGCACCACGCGCCAAGCTGATGGTGACACCATCGGCGATTCGCAACGTTAGGGTGGCTTCTTCGACGTGTTCCACTTCGCCGATGATGCCCCCGGTGGTGATGATTTGATCACCGGGAGCGATCCCGTCGACGAGCGCTCGGTGGGCGGCCATGCGTCGACGTTGGGGTCGAACCAGCACGACATAGAAACCCAATGCCAAAACGGCAAACCACACTCCGATGAATACCGCCGACATGGGCCTCCTTTGGCGAGGCGCGGAGCGTAGCGCGCACCGGATAGCGGTTTGTGGTCACCCGTGCGAACAATCCGCCCGACAGTGCTCGCGGACAACACTCCCGAACGGTGCACCCGGTCGTGCGATTAGTCCTCTTCGGCCGCAGTATCGAACAGGCCCGGATCCGTGGGCGCTCGCCGACCGAGATGGGCATACGCGGCCGGTGTCGCCATCCGACCGCGCGGCGTGCGATCGATGAGTCCGCATTTGAGCAAGTACGGCTCGTAGACGTCCTCAACGGTTTCGGGCTCCTCACCCACGGCGACTGCCAGCGTGTGCAATCCGATTGCCCGACCGGCGAACGTCGCGCTCAGCACGTCAAGAATCGCCCGGTCAACCTTGTCGAGGCCGAGTTCGTCAATCTCGTAAAGCGCGAGCGCGTCGGTGGCGGTTGTGGCATCAATAACACCGTCGGCGCGCACCTCGGCATAGTCGCGAACGCGCTTAAGCAGACGGTTCGCAATGCGCGGAGTGCCTCGTGACCGACTGGCGATTGCAGAAACTCCCGCAGCATCAGCCGGGATCCCCAGGATGCCAGCCGCACGCGTGACGATCTGTTGCAGGTCGTTCTCGTCGTAATAATCGAGTCGTGCGACGAGCCCAAAGCGATCGCGCAACGGGCCGGTAATGAGCCCGGTGCGCGTCGTTGCCCCCACCAACGTAAAGCGCGGCAGGTCAAGACGGATCGAACGTGCGGAGGGACCTTTGCCGATCACGATGTCGAGCTGGAAGTCCTCCATCGCGGGATACAACACTTCTTCCACCGCACGCGGGAGGCGATGTATCTCGTCGACAAACAACACATCACCGTCATCGAGGTTGGTGAGGATGGCCGCGAGATCGCCAGCGCGCTCGAGCGCCGGACCGCTGGTGACACGCAAGCCTGCGTTCATTTCGGCGGCGATGATTGACGCCAAGGTCGTCTTGCCGAGCCCGGGAGGACCGGCAAACAGAATGTGATCGACGGCTTGGCCACGCCGCTGTGCAGCCTCCAGCAAGATGTTGAGATGTTCGTGCAGGCGCGGCTGACCAACGAATTCACTCAGTCGACGCGGCCGCAGCGTGGTTTCCTCAGCGGACTCGACCGGATCGGCATCGGGCCGCAACAGCTCTTCTCTCATCGCGCCACCGCCAAGGCCTTCAGCGCATCCCGCAACAACTCTTCGGTCGAAGTTGCATCCGGGAGGGTTGCCAGCACACTGCGCACCTCGGACTCGCCGTAGCCAAGACCCGCCAACGCCGCGCGGACCTCCGTGCGTGCACTTGCGACCGACGAACCGCGCTCCCCTTCGACGAGGTCGAGTTCGGGAACTTCAAGCCGACTCTTGCACTCGACCAACAATCGCTGCGCGGTGCGCTTGCCAACTCCCGGAACCAGCGTGAGCGCATCGACGTCATCTTCAAGAAATATCCGGCGCAACGCCGACGGCGAATGTACTGACAAAATTGCGAGTGCAAGCTTGGGACCGACGCCCGTTGCCCCAATCAGCGCCACGAACGTGTCGCGCTCGTCGCGCGATGCAAAGCCAAACAACACCTGCGCGTCTTCTCGTACGTGGTGATGGACGAACAAGAACGTGGGCGCGCCTGGGTCGAGCGCCGCCAATGTTTGCAATGGAACGTGTACGAGATACCCGACGCCGTTGACTTCGAGCAGTACTTCGCCGGTGGCGGACCGCTCCAAGACAGCACCACGCAGTGATCCGATCATGAGACAACCTCCGTCCGTGGGGTGCGACGTTGTGGCGAGCGAGCCTCGGCGCGCGCAACTGCAGCAGCGAAGCGATCGGTCGTACCGGGATCTCCGGTCGCAATGGCATGCGCAACATCGGCACGTGCGAAATAGCAAAGCGCGAGTGCCAGCGCGTCCGCGGCGTCCGGCGGATTGGGTGCAGTCTCCAAACGCAATTGTGCCTGCACCATTTTTTGCACTTCGCCTTTGTCGGCAGCGCCGTGTCCGGCAACGGCGAGTTTGACTTCATTCGGGCTGTAGTGCGCTACCGGAATACCGGCGCGGGCAGCACCGGCCAACGCCAATCCCGACGCTTGTCCGGTTGCCATTGCCGTGCGCACGTTGACCTGAAACAGCACGCGCTCCACCACTACGACAGCAGGTGCATATTCAACAATGAGTGCATCGATCTCGGTGGCGATGCTGGCGAGACGCTCGGGCAGCGGATCCTTGGGGTGGGTTCGGATCACTCCGGCTGCGTCGGCCTTGAGGGTGAGGGATCGACCACGCCCGTAGCGCGCGACAACTCCATAGCCACAGCGGGAAACCCCCGGGTCAATGCCTAGGGCGCGCACCATGTCGGCGCCGGGATCGAACATGGGTTCGATCCTAGGGGTTTTGGAGTGGGCAGAGGGGGACGCTGGTGCCTTACCGCCGGCCGAGTAGGCGTCGGACGGCATACGCGCCAGCCGCTGCGGCTACGACGGCCGCGGTGGCTGCGACGGTACCGAACGTTTGCGCCGACGAGCGCCTTGACCAGCTACGCATGCCACGCGCTCGAGGGATGCTCTCGACCGGAAGTGCCGGTGCACCCGAAACCGGCGCACCCGAAACCGGCGCACCCGAAACCGGCGCACCCGAAA
>JBMOIW010000125.1:0-3219 GCA_049317145.1 Acidimicrobiia bacterium | reverse complement strand
CGAAAAAACGAGTGCTGGGCAAAGAACACGAGGCTCACAAGGAGCGTCCATTCTGTCTTATTTTTTTCTGCAAAAAGTACGCAATATCCTGCAATACTGACGAAAGACACCACATATGGTGCGGCTTCATAGCCTTGTATTTTTTTCATAAAGGAGTGTTTTTTCGAATACTACAGCATGAAGTTCTTTCGGCAAAGAATTATTCTTCGAATAGAATTTCGCGCTCGTCGTCACTTTTGTGCGAGAGCGTTATGCGTTTGGCGTTTTTGGGAATGCTTTCGGGGACGCGTTCGGGCCATTCGATGATGATGAGGTTTTGGGGATCGGCGAGGAGTTCTTGCCAGCCGAGACGTTCGAGCTCGATGTGGGAGTTGAGGCGGTAGGCGTCGATGTGAGTGAGGCGAGTGAAGCCGTGCGCATTCGGCACGGCGTATTCTTTCATAATGACAAACGTCGGGGAGATGACCGTTTCCGTTACGCCAAGTTCACGTTCGATCTTTGATCGCATCGCGCGTACGTCGTAGCCCACACCACGAGTCCCGTGGAAGCCAAAGTGCGAGAGGTCCTTGCGCACCTTGGCCGAGTTCACGCCGGTCATGGCGGCGAGCTGTTCGGAGGTAATTGTCCCGGCGTCCATTGTGCGCAACGCGCGCAAATACGAGGGGAGTCGTTCAATAGTCGCGTCGGACAGGCGGCGAATAGGCACAGGACTTCTCCTTGGTACGGACCAAGACGCTAGCGACCTTGTGCTGCCTTTCTCAAAGCGGCCGGTCGCCCGATTAGCCTTTCGACCAATGGTGATCGGACTCGCCTTTTTTGCCACTGCTGTCAGCACCTGGTTTGCCCAAGCGACACTGGTTCGTTTCACCCAGCGCCGCCGACCCCACGACCTGGCCTGGACCATCGCACTCACCATGTTTGCAGTCGCATCGGCAGCTCTCGCCGTTGGCGCAGCTACCGGTTGGGATCCCGGCACGTTCCGCGTGTTCTACGCCTTCGGGGCAATCGTGAATGTGCCGTGGCTTGCGCTGGGGACGATCTTCCTCCTCGCTGGGCCGAATATTGGTCGCCGAATTCAGTGGGGTCTCGTGGCTTTCACCGGCTTTGCTCTCGGCGCACTACTCGTCGCACCAATAGCTGGCACGTGGCCGAGCGCAACCATTCCGGTAGGAAAAGAAGTCTTTGGTGCCCTCCCGCGCATACTGGCCGCGGTTGGGAGCAGTGTTGGCGCGCTGGTGCTTTTCGGCGGCGCAGCGTGGTCTGCAATTCGGCTCCTACGCGGCATGCGCACTTCGCGGATTCCGGGTATCACGGCCCGGCGACTCGCCGGTGCCAATGGGTGCATAGCGCTTGGAACACTTATCCTTTCGAGCGGCGGGCTGCTCCAGGGTGCAGTGGGGCACGATCAAGCGTTCGCAATAACGCTTGCGTTGGGCATCACAGTGATCTATCTCGGTTTCACCATCGCATCGCCGCGTACACCCGCGCCTGCCGATCGCGCTACCGATCCCAAATCTTCTGTCGAAGCGCTTTCGCGCTAACGCACTGCACGCACGCGCATCACGCGAATCGACGCAAATGGTGCGACGATGATCTTGGCGATGATTGTTCTTACCGCGAAAGTTTTCTTGCGCAGCTTCGGCATTGTTGCGCAGTTCCCGAATAGTGCGTCGGAACAAAAAAATGGGCCTCAAGCGCCATGCTGGTGCCGCCGTTACAACAGCGGGTCCCGCACCGTGAGCACGGGCGCCGTGAGATCCGTTTGGGATGGTCCCACTCGGCCTCATGTTCACCAGCCTCCCAGCCCGCCCCAGGTGGCGCTCGTGCTTACGGTCCGGGACCTCGTCGCGTCCGCTAGAGCCGAAAAACGAACTGCGCAATCGCCGCCAACAAGATCACTGCAAGCAGTACCGCAATTGCAATTGTGGTTCCAGGTCTCATGCGGTGTCTCCTTGCGTGGGGGGCGGGGTGATGTGAATTGCCGCCCCAGTTCGCACGTTCAGCGCCGCAGCTGCACTCGCACGGTCCATGGCGAGCGCGCACAAACCATACGGGTCGACGAGCAACAACAACTCAGATGACTTGCCGTCTGTAACGTGCTCGACCCAGCGCGCCATACGGGTTTGCTCGCCCACGCGCACTTCGCACATGACCCCCGGGGCTCCCCCCAAGGCGTGTAGTTCATCGGGATCAATGTTTGTTTGTACATCTCCGAACCGGTTGATCCACCACACTTCGCCGTGAATGGTGCCGCCCTCCTCCGCGGGGAGCGGAACAAGGCTTGGCGTCAACGACATCGGATCGACAACGTCACCGAGTTTTTCGAGCGGAGTCCCAGCCGCGAGATACCCCGCCGCAGGCGCAAGCACATCGCGAGCGAGCAATAATGCCCCGGGGGACTGCAGCTGGTAGTCGGTATTCGTGCACGTAACAACACGTGTCGGTCCGCCCAACATGGCGACTGCAGGAGCCAGCAGCCCGTTGTCCGGCCCGATCAAAATGCCATTCTCGACCTCGACCACAATGCCACGTCGATTGGTCAAGGGATCGACTGCTGCCAACACAATGCCGGTCGGCAAGTACTGCACCGCGCGCACCAGCGCCAGCGCACCAGCGCGAATGTCGTGGGCCGCGATGCCGTGGGTGAGATCAATAATGCGCGCCTCAGGGGCAATGCTGGTAACGATTGCGCGACACACGCCGATGGTCTCGTCGGTCGTACCGAAGTCCGACAGCATGCTTACAACAGGTATCGCGGATTCGGTTTCCATAACTCAAGCTTTCGGCACGAAGTACACCTTGAATTCCATCGTGCCGCGATTATCGACTGACACGAACCCGCCAATATTGGGCGGGTCGATACCGTAATCGGAAAGCACGATAGGCGCACTGCCGACGACAACAATTCGATCACCAGAGCGCGTCGCTTCGAGCGACACCGTTACTGGCTTAGTAACCCCATGCAAGGTCAACGTTCCGGTTGCGGTCGTCTCAACATTGGCTGGCGAAGTCCCAGGAAGATCGATTGGGCTGCGCAATGCGAACGTCGCAGTCGGAAACTTCTCGGTCTCCAACCCTGATGTGCGCAACTTGTTGTCACGGCGAGTTTCGTCGCTACGGAGCGCTTGAAGATCGGCAGTTACTGAGACGGTGGCGACTCGCGTCCCTACGATGGTCATGGTTCCGGTCACCGTATTGGTGCGCCCGACGGCTTCGACC
>JBMOIW010000124.1:0-3518 GCA_049317145.1 Acidimicrobiia bacterium | reverse complement strand
AATTGAAAGTGAAGGGCACCTCGGCCAACTCGGGCACCTCGGCCAAGTGGAAGTGGTACGAGGTGGCCGGCAATGGCAAGTACGAAATCTGCACCGACGCCACCAAAGTGTGCGTGCACTACGCCTGGCAGGCTGCTGACGGTTCGACTGGCAGTTCGACGAATGACTACATCGTTGAAGTGACCTCGCGCGCCAAGTGCCTGGGCGCGACCCTCGACAATCCGACTGGGCGAGTGACCAATGGCGCGAAGTGTGTGCTGACGCGCTATCAACAGCGGATGCGTAAGAAGCAGTTCTTCGACTATCTGTCCTTCACCAATAGCGAACAGCTCGCGGCAGCGTTTAATGATAAAAACCCGCCGTCACCTGGTGCCCCCGTTCCCTACACTGCAGGTGATGTGCTCGACGGTCCGGTGCGATCCAACGGGCAGTTCGCAATCTGCAGCACAATAAGTGACCGCCCGTGGTTCAAGGAAGGCCTGTTCACGAAGGAGGGAAATACGGGCTTTGACAACGATGAGAAAGTTACGGGGACAGGATGCAAAACGCCAACATTTTACTCCGGCTCCGGAGACTCCAGAGAATCGAAAACAACGGCCACTAAAACGGACACCATGTCGCTGCCGACGAGCACGAGCAAACTGGGCGAGATTGGGACACCAGTCGAGGCAGATCACAAGGTCGTCACGCTCTGTCCGGGTGGCTATATTAAAGGTGCGGCGGTGTCATCAACATGTACCAACCCGACCCCATATCCGGCATCGGGCGTGCTGTACTCCGAGAGTCGCGCGAACTACCTTCAGGTTACGGGCACGTATTCTGGGAAGCTCACGATCGCAACTGCACCCGGGGTCGACATCGAAATTGTTGGAGATCTCAAGAGATACAACTCGGATCCTATGAGTACAGACGTACTCGGCTTGATTTCCGGTAGCGACATCATTATCCAATGCGGTTCGTCGCGAGTGACTACCTATGACACGGTCGGCACGAATCCAACAGCTGGCCAGGCGGCTTGCTTCAACAGCTTCAACAGCGTCAACAGCGTCTACGGGCGCACTATCGAAGCGGCCATGCTCGCGCTTGGCACGGACGACACCAATGCCGGCTGGATCGGGGTCGACAAGTGGGCAACCGGTGGGATGGAAGGGGGCACCGTTCCCACACTGAACTTCGTCGGGACGATGGCATCGAAATTTCGCGGTGTGTTCGGCGCCTACGACGCGGAGAAAGGTTCCTATGAGCGCGGCTACAAGAAGACCTTTACGTTCGACACGCGTCTGAAAAACATTCAACCGCCGTTCTTTTTGGAGCCCACGACTGCGACATGGGAACGCCTCGATCTCACCGAGATCCCGCCGTGTAGCACAGGCCTCAATGGCGATACGCCCTCGAACCAAGGCGGCGGCTGCTAGCGCGACGAGCGCTTCGCCAACCTGCACCGTTGTCCCTTTCGCCCCCGCTCGATCACCTAGCTAAATAGGCCGGGCGAATCATTTTGCTGCGATCGTTCGCCTCGTTCGCAAAAAACGGGGCCAGTTGCGCAGAAGGCATCGACCAACGACTGATCCGTCCGAACTGTACGGCACGAGAGCAAACACCGGCCGACCAGACGTAAAGGAATGGTCGCGGCCAGAGGGGGAAAGGTGAAGTTCGTGCAGTCAGAGCCGGAACGCAGCGATCCTGATCCGCGCCCGCTTTCGGTAGCGCCGAACGATCTGGCCCGTCCGCTCGTTGTCGCGATTGTCGAACCCAACGTGTTCGACGCCCTTAACGCCGATCCGGATCTTGACGTCCACCCGAACCGCTATGCGCGCTACAGCGAGTTTTTACACGGAGCACGCTCTCGTGAAGTCCCGCTGCAACATCCGAACGTCGTCGTGGTGTGCTCCGATGCGCTCCACGACGAAACGATATCGGTCGATGAACTGCTCGCAATGGTGCGAGACGTCGCCGTCGTTGTGTCGTGGAACGGAACGGACCACCATGGTGCACCCGAGGTCGCACAGCCCGTAACCCCAAATGGATTACGGCGAGCAATTGGTCAACGAATCGGGCGGAATCTCGAACCCGCAGCAGGGGGCGATCAACCCCTCGCCCCGCCGGAGGTACTAACGCCCGAACTGCCAACGCCCGAACTGCCAACGCCCGAGCGGTCGGACGCATTGCTGTCGGACCCATTGGTGTCGGACGTGTCAACGGCGCGCGTATCTGAGCCGGGCGCGTGGCCCGAGAACGGAATTGCGAATGACGAGCCGAGCATGGGCGCGATGGCGCTGCCAACGGCGAGCAATTTCGCAAACCCGGTCACCGAATTTTTGGGCATCGAGCAGTTTGCGGACACGCAACATTTCGTTAGTGTCGAGCAGTTTGCGGGCAATGACGCGATTGCGACGGATGCGGATGTTGCTGCGGCCGACGCCCCGCAGTTCTTGGGTTCATCGACGCGCGCACGATCTGATTGGATGATCAACCCCCGAAGTGATGATTCGCAAACGCCGCCCAGTGCGTTGTTGGGACCGTTTGCGGCGAGCGCTCCACCGGCACCGCTGCACGCGCCGAGCACACCATCGGCACCGGCGCACACGCCTGATCCTCCCGCGGCGCCGCCCGTCGCTCCGTCAGTCCCGCTCACTCGCCCGACCGGACCTCGTCGGCCCGTTGCGCCCAAGTCGACGGGGCGGGTTGAACGACGCGAAAAGCCATCTGATACCCCGGATGCACCCTTTTGGGATCGCTGGGGTACACACGGTGCCGATCCCAAATCGGCGGGCTCCGGCGTCGACGATTTTGCCGATCTTGCCTCGGCGCTGGAGGAGCCGACACAGGAGGATTTCGGCAACTGGGAGCGACGCGTCTTTCGATCGAGCGATGTTCCCGAAGAAGTAACCGGTGAGCATCAAGTAATCGACCCGAGTGCGCGGCCGTTCGATCTGCCTCCGACTGCGGCCGAGTTGGGCGGCGAACTCTTTGCTCCGGCGTTTGATCGAGACCGACTGCCTGTCCAACAAGCACAGATCTTGGCGGTGTACTCGCCGAAGGGCGGGGTCGGCAAGACGTCGATCGCCGTCAACATGGCGGCGCGCCTCGCCATGCGGACCAAGCTGCAGGTTTGTATCGTCGATCTTGACTTGGGCTTCGGCAACGTCGGTACCCGGCTGGGCATGTTCATGCCCACGGTGCGCGAGTTGCTCGCCGAAGGGCGCATCGACCACGAGTCCGTCTCACGAAATCTTGCCTACGATTCCCGCACCGGGCTGCATGCGTTGCTCGCGCCATTGCGACCGGACGTGCGCGCCGATCAACGCTTGATTCGCCCCGAATCGTTTGATCAGATTCTGCGAATTCTCGCGGATCGATTCGATGTCATCATCTTGGATTGTCCGGTCGAATTAACCGACCCGATTGTTGCCCAAGTGGTGTTCCGTCGAGCCCATCGCATTGCGATGGTGCTGAACAACGAACAAGCAACGTTGATTGACGCGCGGCGAGCCATCGAAACCATGTGTCGGCCGGCC
>JBMOIW010000123.1:0-3636 GCA_049317145.1 Acidimicrobiia bacterium | reverse complement strand
TGACCGCTTTGTGGCCGGCATCCCAACCGTTCACGTCAAGCGTCGGATCGGCTTCGGCATAGCCGGCCGCCTGCGCCTCGGCCAAAGCAGAGACAAAATCCATTCCGCTCTCGGTCATGCGCGTGAGGATGTAATTGCTCGTTCCATTGATGATCCCACGAACGCGCAGAAAATGATTCGCGACGAAAGCCTCGCGCACGGCCTTGATGATCGGAATGCCGCCGGCCACCGCCGCCTCGTAGAAAACGGGCACGCGTTTTTCCGTGGCGAGTTGGAAAATTTCCGCGCCATGCTCGGCGAGAAGAGCCTTGTTGCCGGTAACGACGATTTTTCCGCGGCGGATGGCTTCGAGGATCAGTTCGCGCGGTTCCTTGATGCCGCCCATCAACTCGACGATCACTTGAACAGCCGGATCATCGAGCAATTCCCGCCAGTTTGCCGCGAGGAGAGCGGGCGGCACCGAAACCGTTCGTTTCTTCGTAGGATCTTTCACCGCGACCTTGCGCACGACCAGATCGCGACCGATCCGCTCACGAAGAAGCGCCCGGTTTTTTTCCAAATTGAGGAAAACCCCGGCGCCGACCGTTCCAAACCCGGCCAAACCGATACCAATTTCGCGTATCATGCGAGAGCTGTATCCTGCCTGCAGAGAATTACTACGGCAATATTTTGCTCAAAGTCGCCGGTTGAACGTTTGGATCGGAGCACCGACTGGAATCCTTGTGCAACATCCGAAATATGGTTAGTTGGGTCGTTGTTAGTCGTGTCTTAATCGCCACCCTTCCCAACTAATCCCGTGAAAAAATCGAAATCTCTACTGGGCGCTGCCGCTCTTGCTGTTTCTGCCACCTTGGTTGCCGCGGCTGCGCTGCTCGTCCCGCACTCCAAAGTGGAGACCAAGCAGACGGCCGCCGCCATAAATCTTTCGCCTGCCGCACCCCTTCCCGCACCGGGGGATATGCACGCTGCAGAGGAAATTCCTCAGAACACGCAGACATCATCGGCTGCAAGTCCGGAGGTGAAGTCGTCCATGGCCGCGATGCCTCCGACCGTAAGCGCGCCGAGCCCAATAGCCGGCGGACCAGCAGGCAATTCCGGCGTCCGATCGCTGGTGCATCCCGCACCGACCTCCTCAGCCGGCGCAACCCGCGCCTCGGTCGGATCGGACCCCTTCGCAGGCGGTCCTTGGGCCGATTCCGATTTTTATCCGACGCCGGCCGAGATTCTCGCCGTGAGAAATCTCAGCGATCCGGCGCAGCGGGCGATGGCTGTGGAGGAAATAGCCGCGGCCGAGGATGCGCGATACGAAGTGGTGCTGGCCAAAGCGGAGCAGCTCGGCATTCCGGTGCGCGTCAAGGGGGCGGGCAACAACATCTCTATTCTCCACGATTTTCGAGGTGACGAACCGCTGTATCGCACGACCATGAATGCCAACGCCGCCATATCGACCGGCGCCAACCTGATAAGGCAGACTGCTCCCTACAATCTGGACGGCTCCGGGATCAAAGTTGGCGTCTGGGACGGCGGCTCCGTGCGCAACACGCACCAAGAATTCAGCACTAACCGCGTTGTTAAGAGAAATTCTTCAGCGGCCAATGATGATCACGCCACGCACGTCGCCGGCGCTATCGGGGCGACAGGCATCCAAGCCAGCGCCAAGGGCATGGCGCCCCTGGCAGCGATCGATTCCTACGATTGGAACAGCGACTACGCCGAAATGACCGCTGCCGGCGCGGCTTCGGCCACCGATTCCTCTGCACGTATCCCGATTTCGAACCACTCCTACGGCTACAACGCGTCGGCATCCGACATGGGACGTTACGAGAACGAATGCCGGACGACTGACTCGCTTGCCGCCAGCCTGCCCTTCTATCTGGCGTTCTGGGCCGCCGGCAACGAGCAGGGAATCCTCAACTCGCTGGGGGGCTACCAATCCATCACTTTCAACGGACTGGCCAAGAACATCATGACGGTGGGCGCGGGAAACGATGCCGTCTCTTCCGGGATCCGTGACGTCAGCAAGGGAACTCTCGCTTCTTTCTCAAGCATGGGGCCCAGCGATGACGGCCGAATCAAGCCCGACGTCGTGGCCAACGGCGTGAGCCTTTATTCGCCGACTTCCAGCGGGACCAACACCTACAGCACCTACAGTGGCACCAGCATGGCATCGCCGAACGCCGCCGGATCCGCAGCCCTACTCCAGCAACTCTACAAGACCAATTTTTCCGGGCAACTGATGCGCGCCAGCATGCTCAAGGCGCTTATAATCCACACTGCCAACGATGTCGGACGCCCCGGGCCGGACTACCAATACGGATGGGGCTACATGAACGCGAAGACCGCTGCGGACGTTATTCTTGCGCACAAGTCCAGTCCCGGTGCGCCGAAGCTCATAGAGAACTCGATTAACGCTTCAAACAGAGTTCGTACGAATACCTTTCTCTGGGACGGATCGAGCCCCATCCGCGCCACGCTCTCATGGACCGACCCCGCGGGTGCGGCTCAGACAGCTACAGACAGCCGCACGCCCAACCTTGTCAACGATCTCGACCTCAAAATTACCGCGCCTGACGGCACGACGAGCTACCTCCCCTACGTGATGCCTTACGTCGGAATTTGGACCGCAAGTTCCATGGCTGCTAACGCGGTCACCGGCACAAACAAGGTAGACAACGTGGAGCGCGTCGACATTCCGATACCTGCACAGGCAGGGACTTACACGGTTACTGTGGGGATGTATGGCACGACCGCGCTTACGAGCGCCAACCAAGTTTATTCCCTCGTCGTGACTGGAAGTCAGGCTGGACCTTCACCGACCCCCTCGCCGACTCCTACCCCGACTCCTACCCCGACACCCACTCCGACTCCTACCCCAAGTCCGACTCCTACCCCGAGCCCGACGCCCGCTCCGACCCCCACGCCCACGCCCGCTCCGACTCCTCCGCCTTCCACGGTGACAGTCGTGGCCACCGACGTGCCAAAGGCCATTCCAGACGGCAACTCTACCGGCATAACCAGCGTAAATAACGTCAATACGGCTGGAAGAATCTCCTCGCTCAACGTGTCAGTGAACATCGCGCACACTTTTAAAGGAGACCTCAAGGTCACTTTGATCTCGCCGGCCGGAACCAGCTTTGTGCTCCACAACCGCACTGGAAGCAGTCAGGACAATGTTGTGCTGGTTAATGTTCCGGTGACCGCCTTCAACAATGCGACGGCAGCGGGACAATGGAAGTTACGCGTCCAAGACCTCACCAAGCGCGACGTAGGAACGCTCAACTCCTGGTCGCTGACGCTTACGACCGTGCAGTAGGGCGCGCCCGCGCAGCAAAAAAGGGCGGCGCCCTGAGCGGCGTGAGAGCGATCGCCTGACAGCGCCGACCGACCTCTCGGCCTCAATGAGGCGAGAGCATTTCATGACTCAGCGCCAAGCATTCTGCCTGCGTCCAACGTCGGGGCCAGAGACTTAAGCCAAGCGGTGACCACCGCGTGCGATCCTGACCACGGCAAGTCTCTTTCTCGGCTTTGGCAGTCTTGCCATGCGCCGCAGAAAGTGGAATACAGCCAGCGGCACTGCCCCAGCAGCGCCATGTCAACCAACCAAACTGAAAAACAAAAACATATGAAACCAACCTT
>JBMOIW010000122.1:0-3685 GCA_049317145.1 Acidimicrobiia bacterium | reverse complement strand
GCGGCCGGGGAGGAAGCGATCGACCTGCTCGGGCACGACCTTCATGAAGTCGGTCACCGCAACGATCGGGCCCTCTACTCCACCGAGCGTTTCGGTGACGTACGGCGCCCGCGGCGCTTCGGTCGGATGCAGACGGTTCCAACGCTCGGCCTCGAGCGCGTCTTCGCGCAACAACTTGTAGCTCGTTGCACTCCACACGTCGGCGGCAATGTCGAAGTCCTCGTCCAACATGCGCTGGGCTTCGAGGGCAGCCAACATCGCAGTGCCACTCGCCAAAATCTGCGCGCGTAGTTGGTGTGCACGCGGTGCAGCCTGGTAGCGGTACAACCCGCGCACGATGCCCTCTTCGACACCTTCGGGCATTGCCGGCATCGAGTAGTTCTCGTTGTAGAGGGTGACGTAGTAGAAGCAATCCTCGGGTTCGGGTCCGTACATGCGACGGATGCCGTCTTTGACGATGATCGCAACTTCGTAAGCGAACGCCGGGTCGTAGGTGCGGCAATTCGGCACAGTGGAGGACAGCACCAAACTGTGGCCATCGCAGTGCTGGAGCCCTTCACCGGTGAGGGTGGTACGACCTGCAGTGGCTCCCATCAAAAAGCCCTTGCCGCGCTGATCGCCGAACGCCCAAACCAAGTCGCCCACGCGCTGGAACCCGAACATCGAATAGAACGTGAAGAACGGAATCATTGGCTCGCCCCACGTGGCGTACGCCGTACCCGCGGCAGTGAAGTCCGCCATCGAGCCCGCTTCGGTAATGCCTTCTTCGAGGATCTGTCCGTTGCTCGCTTCGCGGTAGCTCAGCAGCAACCCGGCGTCGACCGGTTCATACTGCTGACCGAACGGCGCGTAGATCTTGAACTCCGAGAAGAGCGCGTCCATACCGAAGGTTCGGCCCTCATCCGGGATGATTGGAACGACGCGCTTGCCGATGTCGGGATCGCGCAACAAGTTGCGCAACAAACGGCCGAACGCCGTCGTCGTACTCGCCTGCACCTTGTCGCCGGTGCCCACGAGGATGTCGCCGTACGGGTCGTTGCCGTTGTCAAGCCCCGGAATGGCGATGTGCTTCTTGCGCACCACCCGCTCGGGCACCACACCGCCGAGTTGGCGACGGCGGTCCATCATGTACGCGTATTCCTCGGACTCGAAGCCCGGGTGGAAGTATGGCGGAATATCGCCCTCGAGCATCGAATCCGGAATTGGCAGATCGAGACGGTCACGGAAGGTGCGAACTTCGGCGGGCGTCATCTTCTTGATCTGGTGCGTTGCGTTTTTGGCTTCGATGTCGTTGCCGAGCGTCCAGCCCTTGATGGTCTTGGCGAGGATGACCGTGGGTGCACCTTGGTGTTCGGTCGCCATCTTGTACGCGGCGTAGAGCTTGCGATAGTCGTGCCCCCCGCGCGGCAAACGCTCAAGATCGCCGTCGGTGAGATGCGCCACCATCTGCTGCAAGCGCGGGTCGGGACCAAAGAAGTTTTCGCGAATGTAGGCACCCGATTCGGTCGCGTACTTCTGGAACTCACCGTCGCAGGTGCTATTCATTTTCTGGACGAGCACACCGTCGACATCTCGAGCCAAGAGTTCGTCCCAGCCCGAGCCCCACACCACCTTGATGACGTTCCACCCCATCCCGCGATAGATCGACTCCAGCTCTTGCATGACCTTGCTGTTCCCGCGCACGGGGCCATCGAGGCGCTGCAGGTTGCAGTTCACAACGAAGGTGAGGTTGTCGAGCCCTTCGCGCGCCGCGAGCGATAGCGCCGCAACCGATTCGGGCTCATCCATTTCACCGTCGCCGATGAATGCCCAAACTCGCGCATTGGACGAGTCGACGATCTCGCGTTGGTATAGATAGCGGTTGAACCGCGCTTGGTACACCGCGTTGATCGGCCCAAGTCCCATCGATACGGTCGGAAATTCCCAGAAGTCCGGCATGCGTCGCGGATGCGGATAACTCGGAAGCCCGCGACCCTTGGTTTCGCGGCGGAAGTGATCGAGGTGCTCTTCGGTAAGACGCCCTTCGAGGAATGCGCGCGCATAGATCCCCGGTGCTGCGTGCCCCTGCATGTACACCTGATCGCCGAATCCGCCGTCAGCTTTGCCGTGGAAGAAATGGTTGAAGCCGACCTCGTAGAGCGATGCTGCAGAGGCGTACGTCGAAAGGTGTCCGCCCAGCCCGTCGAATCGATGGTTGGCCCGGTCCACCATGACCGCCGCGTTCCAGCGGATGTACGCGCGGATACGGCGCTCGAGCGCTTCATCACCGGGAAACCACGGCTCTTGCTCGGTGGGAATCGTGTTGATGTAGTCGGTCGAGGTCAGTGCGGGCAGCCCCACCCCTTGGACCTGGGCCCGTGCCATGACACGAGTCATGAGATACCGGGCCCGGGACTTGCCCCGAATTGCAACCACGGCATCAATGGAATCGAGCCATTCGCTCGTTTCAGTGGGATCGATGTCGGGGAGCTGCTTGACGAATCCGTCGCGTGTCACAGGAGTTCCTTCGTTGGAGTAGACCACGGGAGCCTAGGGGATGAGCCCAGGATTACGAGAGCTCCGACCGGACCAGCGGCCGAAACGTAACATCGGATTCGAGCCGCAATCGGCGTGCGGTCACATTCCTAGTGTGGCGTCTCCCCGGTGGCCCGACTCCGCGCTGGTCGATACCGTGCCGCCCATGTCAGCCAACCTGCACCCACGCATCCAACCGCTTGTGTCCGTACGAGGCGTGCTCGCATGAGTGCGCTCTGGATTCGATCGATGCCCGTGGATTTTTGGGAAGCGCAAACGCTGCGCTGGCTTCACAACAATCTGCCGTTACTCGAGAGCGAGGGTGCAATCTCCGCCGCGCTCGACACCGTGTCTGCCTTGGCGATCACCGCAGGGAATGCTGCACCACTGAAATGGCGTGCCACCGTGTTGCTGCGTTCACAAACCACGATCATGCTGGCACGCAACTTGATGCGCAGGGACGACAGCTCCCAGCCGCCTCGAATGACGCGACCCCACTTCGCGCTTTTGTTTGATGCCTGCGACTTTGATGCCGAACAACATGCGGGCCGTAAAAGCGTGCTCGAGCATCCTGCAGGCGCGCGATCCATTACTGCCGGCGTCAACCGTATCCGCCATCTCGCGTTGAATGAGGCACGTACCGTGCTCGTCATGCCTCACAACTTTGAGGAGACCGGCGTGTCGTACACGATCCCCGTGTTGTCACCGGGATGGACTGCGGCATTGGCATTGGCGCATATCGGTGAAGTGCACCATCACGTCGGTCTTGGAATCACGCCACGCGAAAAGCTTGTGCCGGGCGTGTTGCGCAGCACCGAAGACCTCTTCGGGGCGTATGAGGCAGAGCGCTTAGATGTCCAACGCGTATTCGAGCATCTCGGCGAGACGGCGACATCGGATCCGAGCGCGTGGGACGGACCGCATGGCTTCGGGATCGTGTTCGGGCTTGCGCTCCAAACCCTTGAAGGTTGCACCGAGCAACTCACGGCACTTGATCGGCTGCGACAAAAATCCAAACTGTCGGCGCGCGGGGTCGCTCAGATGCTTTCGGTCATCGATGACGTCACCCACAGGTTGGGCCTGCGGTTTGCACCCCACCTCGGCTTTGGTCGCTAGCCCGGTCCCGACGGACCCCGGTCCCGACGGACCCCGGTCCCGACGGACCCCGGTC
>JBMOIW010000121.1:0-3694 GCA_049317145.1 Acidimicrobiia bacterium | reverse complement strand
CTCAATTTGGCGATTTTGCCAACGGGGCCGGCACCATCATCGATCAGTTCATTTCGGCGGCCGAAGATAAGTGGGGCCAAAGCAGTTCCCTCACGATGCTGTTGCCCCACGGGTACGAGGGTCAGGGTCCGGAGCACTCCAGTGCTCGACTCGAGCGCTACCTCCAGCTCTGCGGTGACGACAACTTGCGTGTTGCGTACCCGACCACGTCAGCGCAGTACTTCCATGTATTGCGTCGTCAGGTCCATGCAGCGCAGCGCAAGCCGCTCATCGTGATGACGCCCAAGAAGTACCTGCGCATGGCGCACACGCGTTCGCGCGTCGAGGAGTTCACGACGGGCGGGTTCCAGCTCGTGCTCGACGATCGCAACGCGGCAACAACCGATCCGGCCTCGGTGCGGCGCGTCGTGGTGTGCACCGGAAAGCTCGCCCATGAGCTCATGGATCGCCGCGACCAGCTCAATGCTCCGGTTGCGGTGGTTCGAGTCGAGCAGTTGTACCCGTGGCCTGAGCAGCAGCTTGCGGCGGTGTTGGCACGGTATGCCAATGCGACCGAGGTGTGGTGGGCGCAAGAAGAGCCCGAGAACATGGGTGCGTGGATGTTCGCTCGGGATCGCATGCGCGCCGCGGCAAACGGTCGCGGCATTGCGGAAACGCGATTCGTGGGTCGTGGATCGAGCGCCAGCACTGCGGCGGGGAGCCAGATCGTGCACGACCAGGAGCAAGACGCGCTCCTGACCGAAGCACTCGTTGTCGACTAAGGGATTCACAGGTGGTTCCGGCAAGCGCCGGAACCACCTCGATCGCTAGTTCGGGTACTCGGCGCCGAGTTCTGCTTCGGCCACTTGATCAGCAACGTCTTCGGGGCGCGGTCGTGCGGGAAGCCAGATTGCTGCGACGAGTACACCGAGGGCAGCGACTGCTGCGCCCACAAACACCGCAGTGTGCATTCCGCTCACGAATGCTTCCTTTGCTGCGTTCGTAACACTTTCGCCGAGTGCGCCGGGCAGTCCCTGGGCAACTTGCAGTGCAGCACCAATTTGGCTTTCGACCGTGTTTGCAAGTTCTCCAGGAAGATTGTTCTTCGAGGCGAAGTCGGCCATCTGGTGGCCATAAATCGACGACATGATGCTGCCGATCACGGCAACGCCGAGCGCGCCACCCACCATGCGGGTCGTGTCGTTGACGGCGGAACCGACTCCCGCTTTTGAGAGCGGAAGTGCACCCATGATGGAGTCCGTTGCGGGCGCCATCGTGAGTGCCATTCCGCCGGCCAACAGCATCATGCGCCAAATGATGTCGAAGTAACTGCTCGTAACGGCGAGCTGAGACAGCAGGACCAGGCCCAAGGTAACGAGACCAAGTCCGGTGGCAACGACAACTTTGGTCCCAACTACTTTGACAATGCGAGCGCTGGTCGGTGCAATAACCATCATCACCAATGCGAAAGGCAGCAGGCGATAACCCGTTTGTAGCGGGTTGTATCCGAGAACGAATTGGAAGTACTGCGTGGTAAGGAACGTGGTGCCGAACAACGCGAAGAAGACGAACGTTACCGATAGGCTCGCAGCGGTAAAACGACGGTTCTGAAAGAAGCGCACGTCGAGCATCGGATGATCGGTGTGTCGCTCCCACAATGCGAACGCCGCCAGAAATACAACGCCCACTGCGAACGCGCCGAGAATTGTCGCGTTGGTCCAGCCTTTGGTTGGCGCTTCGATGAGTCCGTACAACAGTGCGGTGAGACCCACGATCGTGAGAGCCGAACCAGCAATGTCGAGTTCGGGTGCCGCCGGGTCTTTCGAGGTAGGGATGATCATGAGCACCAGCGGAACGGCGATAGCGACCACGGGCACGTTGACCAGGAAAATCGAGCCCCAATAGAAGTGCTCGAGGAGTACGCCGCCGGCGAGCGGACCAAGCGCGATGCCGATTCCAGCCACTCCCGCCCAAATGCCAATTGCGGCGCCGCGCTCTTTCGGCGGAAAGACATTCGTGAGGATCGACAACGTTGCTGGCATGATGAACGCGCCGCCAATACCCATCAGTGCCCGCATCGCGATGACCATTGATGGTCCGGAGGCCTGTGAGCACAAGAGCGATCCGATCCCAAAGATGGCGAGACCGACCATCAAGGCGCCGCGACGACCAAAACGATCACCCAGAGTCCCAGCGGTCAGCAACAAGCTGGCAAATATCAAGGTGTAGGAGTCGACCATCCATTGCAACTGACTGTTGCTGGCGTGGAGATCTCGCACGATCGTGGGGAGTGCGACGTTGAGAATGGTGTTGTCGAGCGTGATGACAAGCAGGCTGAAGCACAGCACGAGCAGGATCCACCAACGCTTTTGGTAGGCGGCGTCGGCGCGTGTTTGGGCAGTTGCGGTTTCGGTCATTGGGTCCTCCGCTGCGCAGGGTAGACCGTTTTTGCGACCGTGGTTGAAGCTAGATTCCGTATTGCTCGTCGCGGCCTTCGCCCGCGTCAAGACGCTGCAGAAATCCGCGATCGATTGCGATCCATAAGGTTTTTGAGATTGGGTAAAAAATTAGCGGAGTACAGGCCGTTACCGGCACGATGATCGCGAGAATCAACGGAACGTTGACGTTGGGAATCGTGAGCACGAGCAATGTGACGAGAGTGGCGAGCAAGAGCCCGCCTGTCAGGATGAAATTGATGGCGAGCGCTCCGGCAAAGTACCCCTGCTCGCGTTCAAAGTGCAGACCGCAAGTCGGACAATCCGGTTTCATGGTGAGCCAGTGGTGAAACAAGTCGCCGCCCCCACAGCGCGCGCAGCGGCGGGTTATTCCCCACCACAACATGCGTTCGCGCGGTACTCCGGTATCGGGCATCGGCGCACGTTATGCGATCGCTGTGATGGGCCTAGGCATCCACGGATTTGTATTCGTGTTCGGATTCGATCGTGGGCCACTGCGGCGTCCCGGGCGCCTCGCTGTGCGTACAGATCGAGCGATACGGGCAGTACCCGCACGTCACTGGGTCCGGCTGGGCAATAAACGTGTCGCCAGCAACCTGTTGTGCGGCTTCGTGGAGCTCGTGGGTTATTGCGTCAAGGTCATCAGGTTCGGGAACAAATGGTTCGGGATCATCTTCGATTTCTGGGGCAAGCATTTCGTAGCGGATGCTGACCTGCACCCCGAGGGATTCGGCGATCGGAGCGAGGATCCACGCTTGCAAACGCGCTCGGGGGTCATCGGCGACGCGGTACGGCATAGCGCCCCCCGTCTTGTAGTCGCGAACATCCAGGAGTCCGTCATGTATCCAGATCGCGTCATAACGCGCGCCTGCGATCATGTTGGGAAGCGGGTGACGATGAAACCGGGCTTCTGCGTATTCGTGTCCGAGGGCCGCCACGGGGCTTGGGCAACGTCGTTGATGGCGATCGATAAAGCCATGTGTGCGGCTATCGGCGGATAAACCCCAAGGACCGAGGATCGACCGCACCGTTTCGTGGTCATGGCAGTCGCCGGCGCGGTGGATCTCCTCCAACAGCCGGTGGACCAAGATGCCTTCCTCGGTTGCGGCAGTGCTGTCGCTGGTGGGCAGATGCAAGAGATGTGCCAATCGGTAGCGATGCGCACAGCGATGCCAGGTTCCGTACGCGGTCGGGGTGAACGCGATAACTGGTGGGATGTAGTCGTGGCGGCGCATCGTTCCACCGGCCCCATCCGCAAT
>JBMOIW010000120.1:0-3748 GCA_049317145.1 Acidimicrobiia bacterium | reverse complement strand
CCGTGCTCGTTGCGCCGACGCCATTCGGCAACGGCCATTTCGCCGTCTGCGCCGATAATCAAGGTGCAGTGCTCGCACTCCTTGAGCCCCAGGCATAGGCGCTCTACCTGAGGGCCGCGCGTGCAGTTCTGCCATGGCGAATCCCGACCGGTGCCGACTAGGGTCCCCGCAACCGCAAAAGGGAGAGGTCGTGGGCGCTGCACCGGACGAAACACCGAAGGAAATCCTCACCTGGGAACAATTCGGCATCGCAGGACGCGAGCTCGCGCAAACGGTTGTCGATTCTGGTTTTGTTCCCGACGTGATGCTCGCGATTGCGCGCGGCGGCCTTCCCGTTGCCGGTGCGGTGAGCTACTCGCTGCCCGTGAAGAACTGCTTTGTCATCAACGTCGAGTATTACACCGGCATCAACGAGCGACGCGATCTGCCAGTGATTCTCCCGCCGTATGTTTCGGCAAAAGACCTCGCGGGAATGAAAGTGCTCCTCGTCGACGACGTGGCTGACACCGGACACACGCTCAAACTCGTCCAAGAAGAAGTCCGTCCGCAGGTCGCCGACATCCGTACTGCCGTGTTGTACGAAAAGCCGCATTCAATCGTGCGTTGCGAGTATGTCTGGAAAGAAACCGACCGTTGGATCGTCTTTCCGTGGTCGGCGCAGGATCCCATTCTTGGCGGCGTCGTCGACGCGTAGCCCACACGCGGCAACCCTCGCTGAACCCCACGTCCAACCGGCGACGCGGCACCCTCTACGCTGGGAGAAACCGCCAGTGCTGAGGTGAGGTGCGCTCCATGGAAACGGCCTTCGATCCCTCCGAAACCGTCAAGCGCTTGCGCGCCACATTCGATTCGGGTCGTACCCGCCCGCTCGAGTGGCGACTCAACCAGCTCAATCGCATGGCGGCAATGCTGCGCGAACAGGAACGCGCGTTTCTCAGTGCGCTCGCTACTGATCTCGGTAAACCAGCAATCGAAGCATGGGCTACCGAAGTGGGATACACGTTGGGCGAGATTCGTTTCGTCCGCAAACACCTGCCGCGTTGGGTCGCAGCCCAGCGCGTCGCTGCCCCACTCATCGTGAAGCCTGGCCACGCCGACCTGATGCCAGAACCGCTCGGAGTCGCGTTGATCATTGCGCCGTGGAATTATCCCGCACAGTTGCTCCTTGCCCCCATGATTGGCGCGCTTGCTGCGGGCAACGCCGTGTGCGCCAAACCCTCGGAGGTCGCGCCGCACGTTGCTGAGGTGTTGGCCGAGATGCTGCCCCGCTATCTCGATGCCGATGCAGTCGCAGTCGTGTTGGGCGGCGCAGCAGAAACAACTTCGCTGTTACAGGAACGCTTTGATCATATTTTCTATACGGGCAATGGGCGCGTTGGCCGACTCGTCATGGAAGCTGCGGCGCAACACCTCACGCCGGTCACCCTTGAGCTTGGCGGCAAGAGCCCCGTCATCATCGATCGCAGCGCCGACGTCGACGTCGCAGCTCGCCGTATCGCCTGGGGCAAGTTCCTCAATGCTGGCCAAACCTGCATTGCCCCGGACTACGTGCTCATTGATGAGACACTCGAATACAAGTTCCTTGGCGCGCTCACCGATGCCATTACCGAGTTCTATGGCACTGATCCCAAGGCCAGTCCCGATTACGGTCGCATCGTCAATGCGCATCACGTCGAGCGGCTCACCCGTCTCATGGACTCCGGCGATTTGGTCGCGGGCGGCGACATTGATCCCGAACAGCGCTACCTCGCACCGACGGTGTTGCGCAACGTCAGCCTCGATGCACCGGCGATGCAGGAGGAGATCTTCGGACCGATCCTTCCGATCCTCACGGTTCCGAATCTCGACACCGCCCTTGCGATCGTCAACGAGGGCGACAAGCCTCTGGCGCTCTATGTCTTTGCCAACGACCATGCCGTCGTCGACCACGTGCTCGCGCACACATCATCCGGCGGCGTGTGCGTCAATCACGTACTGCTCCACATCACCGTTGCGGATCTTCCGTTCGGCGGTGTGGGTGCCAGCGGCATGGGGCGGTATCACGGGAAAGCGAGTTTCGACACGTTCACGCACTACAAGCCAGTGCTTGCAAAGCCCGCACGACCAGACCTCAAAGCAATGTATCCGCCGTTCACCAAGTTCAAGACATCGCTCATTCGCCGATTCATGGGGTAAGGCGCCACCGGAAGACCTACCCGAACACCAATGCAGAGGTCTGCCGCACCTACGCGTTGGCTGGCGCCATGGTCCATTCGCACAACTTCGACGCGATTGCCTCAATCGGCGCGACATGGTTCGCCAAACTCGCGCGTACCACTGCACCCGGAGCGCCCCAGACTGCGCTCGTGTCTTGGTCCTGTGCGATCACGCGACCGCCCGCAGCACGAATGGCACGGGCTCCGTCACAACCGTCTCGACCCATACCGGTAAGCACAACGCCGATTGCGCGCGCACCACAAGTCGCGGCAGCACTCTCGAAGAGCACATCGACGCAAGGACGATATCCCTGGCGGGGCGCCGCCAACGACGTGGTGTATCCGAGTCCAAAACTGTCCGCGCTGACGTGCAAGTGATGGCCAGCCGGAGCGAAACGAATTGCGCCCGGCGTGAGCACATCGTCGCCGCTCGCCATCGCAACGTCGAGCGCACAGTCCCGATCGAGACGCTCGCACAGCGCGGCAATGAATGCACCTGGTAGCTGCGCAACAACACAGATGGGAGTTACAAACTCGGTTGGCAGCGCAGCAAACACTTTCTGGAGTGCTGGTGCGGCACCCGTCGAGACTCCGACGACAATCACAGATTGCTTCATGCGGTCTCCTCCCCAACGTGCGTAGCCCGGTGTTCATGGGCGTTCGCCTACTCACGCGATCCAAAATCTCCGCTCACCGCTAACCCTTGCGCTGCTTCCCGCAACGAGGCCGCAAGGTCCTGATCCGCAACCACTCGCGCATCGAGCTGTGATGCTGCACGCTCCAATACCTCGACCGCCGCGGTTTCCGGAGGCACTGCGCAATCGTTACGCAGGCTCTGCAGTCGAAACCCGGCGACACTTCCGGCGGCGCGCAACGTGGCCTGCGTCGGTGCGTCAACCATCCCTGCGCATCGGTTCCAAAACTCGCACCACCCCGCCACGTGCCCCCCGATCTTGAGCGGAACGAGCACGGCTTCGTGATACTCACCAGAGTGCCACCGGATGTCGTCTGGCATATCTCCCGCAGCGCACACGACGACATCCCCGGTCGCTGCGTCCGGCACTACGGCAGCGCGCACGGTCCCCAAGGTTACTTCGGGGAATCGCGCGCCGAACACCATGCGGCAGGTGAATTCTCCCTCGGTCTGCTCCCAATACACGACGTGATCCCAACCAAACGCTGTCGCAATTTCATAGATAACGCACGCCTGAACATCGCGTGCCGACACTGCGGTCTCTACTGCCGAAATGAGTCGATACAACAGACGGGCGCGCACGGTATCGGAACGTTGCTGGCGCGGATCCGCCGGAGTCCACCATGCTGAGCGCGCGGAACGTGACGATGTCGGCATCCGGTCACTCATCGAAGCAACGGCAGCTCGCCGTGGTGTTGGTGAGCAATCAAATGCCGCTCGCGCGTGCTCGATAGTACTTTCGGCGATGTCCAAACTCTTCATCGCAATGAGCAGGTGATCTCGCAACATGCGGGCTTGTACCTGGGTGAGCAGCGCGGTTTCGGAAAGGTCATCGCCGGTAAGACGCGCGGCCAACGCT
>JBMOIW010000119.1:0-4111 GCA_049317145.1 Acidimicrobiia bacterium | reverse complement strand
TCCGCCGCATGATCGAAGCCGATCCGCGCAATTTCGTGGCGCAGCCGGTCATTTCACTCTCCCGATCCCCCGCCTGGTGCGACGGCTCGATGCAGGGACGGCACATCGATTTGCGTCCTTTTGTCCTCTGCGGTGAAGAGGTGCGCATCATTCCCGGCGGTCTGACGCGCGTGGCCATGCGCGAGGGTTCGTTGGTGGTCAATTCCTCGCAGGGCGGGGGCAGCAAGGACACGTGGGTGCTCGACGGGGGGAGCGCGTCATGCTGAGCCGCGTCGGGGATTCCACCTACTGGCTGGGCCGCTACATCGAGCGCGCCGAGAACAACGCGCGCCTGCTCGACGTCAACGTGCAGATGCTGCTCGATTTCGAGAGCCGCCGCGACGGGACCGAGCGGCAGTTCTGGGGGCCGATCCTGAGCACGCTGGAGGACACCGAGTTGTTCGACGGGCTGCACGGCGAATTCACCGCGCCGGCGGTGCTCGACTACGTCACCTTCGAGCCGCGGAATCCGAACTCGATCAACTCGTGCATCAACTACGCACGCGAGAACGCCCGGGCGGTGCGCGACCAGATCTCGAGCGAGATGTGGGAGCAGATCAACGCCCTCTGGCTGTATTTCCGCGACGGTTCCGCGGCCCGTGATTTCCGCGCCAACTCGCACGAGTTCTACGACAAAGTCACCTACGCTTCGCAGCTTTTCCAAGGCGTGACCGATGCCACCATGACGCACGGGGAAGCGTGGCGCTTCGTGCAGGCAGGCAAGTTCATCGAGCGCGCCGACAGCACCTCGCGCATCCTCGACCTCAAATACCACGTCCTTCTGCCGAGCGGCGAGCAGGTCGGGGGCAACGTCGACACCTCGCAATGGACGTCCGTCCTGCGCTCCTGCAGCGGCATGGAAGCCTATTTGAAAATCCGCAAGGGCGACGTGACGCCGTGGGGCGTGGCCGAGTTTCTCATCAGCCACGATGAATTCCCGCGTTCCATCCGCTTCTGCGTGGACCGACTCGATGAAGTGCTGCACGACATCGCGTCCACCGAGGAAGGCCGCTTCCGCAACGAACCCGAGCGCCTCTCCGGGTTGCTCCGCTCGCAGTTGGACTATGCCACGATCGACAGCATCTTCCGGCACGGGTTGCACGAGTATCTTGACGGAGTCCAGGAGAGGCTCATCGAGTTGGATGTGGCGTTCCACCGCACCTACTGCGCGTATTAGTCTGGGCCAAGCGAAACGGGGGGAACAAAGTCCACGGATCACTAACGACCGACGGCTTGGCCAGAGACCTTTTGGTGATGCTTCAGGCTGGATTCTTTGGAATTGAGAACTCGAGCTTGCCTGCCCGATCCGCAGCGCTAAGATTCGCGATTACAACGCCTATCTACTCCCGATATGCATTCCTGTAAGAACCCGCGTTTCTCGAAGTTCCTCCTCCCGCTATCGGTTCTTTCCTTAGTTCTCTTGGGTCTAGCGCCGCGCGCTGCGGCGCAGACGATCGATTACGGCATGACCGGTGCTTACATCTACCAAGACAACTTTGTCACGCCCATGCCGGTCAATTCGGGGACATTTGTACTCGGCACTTTACCCGGCGGCGCGGCTTACAACTGCGCCGGAAAAACGCGCGAGCAGATTCTGAGCGACTTCAAGCAGGTCACGGGCTCAAGCACGACGATCGACGGAGGGTCGCCTGGCCAACTCTACATGTATGCTCTTTTTACTACCACATCGTCGGGCTTTATTCCAACCGGCACCCAATTGTTCGTGTTCTTTTCAACTGGCTCCACGCTGCACGAAGGAAACTGGTGCGTTATAACCGGCACGGACTGGGGTTGGTTTTCTCCGAATCCGATTGATCCACTGGCCGCATCCTTCATCGAATTATCCTTGTCCGGTAACAGAATCTGCGCGGGCCCGGGCTGGCGTTACCGCCGCGGCAACCAGGTCGCGGATGGTCTTTGGGGCGCCGATGATTTGGGCTTTGTTACTCAACCACCCATCATCACGACCACTTCCCTGCTCGGCGCGGTGGGAGTTGCTTTCAGCAACAGCGTGACGGCGAGCGGAGCAACGCCGATTACTTTCGGCGCATCGAACCTTCCGTTGGGCCTGACCATCTCTGTCAACGGTGTCATTACCGGCACGCCGACGGTCGCCGGGACGAACTCGGTCACGCTGACCGCATCTAATGCCCTCGGCGTCACGAATCAATCGGCGACTTTCGTCATCGCCAAGGGAGTCCCGGCGATCGGCTGGAACCCTGCACCGTTGGTTTACGGCAAGCCTCTATCCGGCGACCAACTCAACGCAACGAGCAGTGTGCCGGGGACTTTTACCTACACACCTGCTGCCGGTTTCCCGCTGCCGCTTGGGACGAACACTCTCACGGCGGTTTTTCATGCGGCTGATTCCGCCAACTACGTGTCGCCGGTGACGAACACCGTGAGTCTGGTGGTTTCGCGGGATGCGGTTTCGCTGGCCGCGGGCGAGACAAGGTTCGAGGTGGTGGAGAAAACGCTGACGTGGCATCAGGCCAAGGCGGACGCGGAGGCAATAGGCGGGCGCTTGGCGGTTTTTCCCACGGGCGAGTTGCATGACCGAGTCATTGCGGAGATGCGCAAAACTTACGGGGCGGATTTCTGGCTGGGTTTGACCGATGAGGCGCAAGAGGGCGTATGGCGCTGGGTGGATGGTTCGCTTCTGACTTTCGGAAGGTGGCATCCGGGTGAACCCAATAACTTGGGCAACGAGGATTACACTCACGTAGGTGCTGGAATAAAGCGTTGGAATGACGGGCGAATTGACTGGTTGATGCCATACCTCCTTGAGCGCTCAACCACCGATTTGGCTTCCCTGCCATGGTCCGATGGCGGCCAAGTGTGGACGGTCGACACGACGCAGGCGCACGACGGGGTGTCGTCGGCCAAGGTGCAGGCCACCGATGGCGCAGAGAGTTACCGCGAATACACCGTCACAGGTCCTGCGGTCGTCGACTTCTGGTGGAAGGTGAGTTCCGAGCAGGACTTCGACTTTTTCTCTTATGCGGTTGACGGCGCGCTACAGGAGGAGATTTCTGGCGAGGTCGGCTGGACTTATCGGACTCTGACGCTCGGCGAAGGCGAGCACACCATCCGCTGGACTTACAGTAAAGATGAGACCGGTGCCGCGGGTGAAGACGCCGGCTGGATCGACGGCTTCGCTGTCTTTCCGGCCGCACCGACGCTGCGTGTGCGCGACGGGTCCGCGCTGCTCGAAGGTGTGGCAACGGTTGGATTCGGCGATGCCGATGCGGGAAGCCCCGCCGCGGTTAAGACGCTCCAATTTGCCAACGAAGGTTACGTTCCGATTTCCGCTCAGCTCGCACTGCCCGAGGGGTCTGCGTTCACCTTCGAGGACGGCGCATCGACCTACGAAATCTATCTCGCCCGGGGCGAGAGCGTCGATGTCCCTGTCTACCTCAGCACTGCGTCGGTCGGAAACCAATCGACGCAGCTTGCCGTAACCGCGCCGGACTCGACCTTGCCGCCGCCCGTCATCACTTTTACGGGGCGCATCCGTGGAACGCCGTTGATCACAACTTGGCCTACCGCATCCTCGATCCATCAGGGGCAGCCGCTAAGCGCTTCGGTTTTGACGGGAGGCTCCTCCACTGTGCCTGGCGCGTTCGCCTGGGCCCATCCCGCTTTCATTCCTGCGGGCGGCACCAACAGCTATGGCGTGACATTCACGCCGGATGAGAACTACTACTACGCGGTCAGTTCCGAAGTGCCGCTCGTGGTGAGCCTTGACCCCGCGGCGGACGAGGACAGCGATGGATTGTCCAATGGTCAAGAGCAAGTGCTGGGGACGAATCCGTATCTGCGCGACACCGACAGCGATGGGGTCAATGACCTGCGTGAAGTGGGAGACATGTCGGATCCGCTCGATCCCGGTTCCTTCAATTCACTCAGTCAGGGGCTTGTCGCATATTATCCTTTCAAGGGTAGTGCCAACGATCAGAGCGGTAACCAGCATCACGGATTTTTGGTAGGCAGCGCTGTGACTTCGCCCGGCCTAGCCGATAGGGGTGAGTCCCTGCACATCAACGGTTCGTCTGGTTCGTGGATGCAGGTT
>JBMOIW010000118.1:0-4382 GCA_049317145.1 Acidimicrobiia bacterium | reverse complement strand
TGTCAACCGTTATCTTCATTGGCGCTCGCGGCGTTGAGGTCGCGACCGGACTCCACGCCTCGGCAGGGCCGCCTGCATTAGAGGCTCGAACCCAAAAGTTGTAGGTGGTTCCATTGTTGAGTCCGGTCACTTCTGCGCCTCGCGATGTGACTCCGTTCACGGTGACTGTTGCGTTTGCGGAAATTGCGTCTGCCGGAATTGTTGCGGTATTGATGTCGTTGCTCGCGGAATACGCAATGCTGTATGAGGTGATAGCGCTTCCATTGTCGGCCGGTGTCTTCCAGCGAACGGTCACCCCTTTGTCGAGTGGTGTCGCAACCGGCGCATCGATGATGCTTGCCGGCACGTCGAAGACAACAAAGGCTGAGGAAGGCGTCGAACTGGGGCTGAACGAAGTTCCGCTGCGACTAGCGGTGACAGTGCATTTGTAGGTCTTGCCTGGTGTCAAGTTCGTCACCGTGACCGGTGCAGCGAGCGACGCCGAACCACTCGCACCGCCATCACGCGATATGCACGCCGTCGCATACGACACGTTCGTGTCCAGAGATGGCATGCCGATGTAGGAGGTGTATCGCGTGAACGTTACCGTCGCAGTTTTGCGGCCCGCAGTTGCAGTTGGCGTGCTCGGATTCGTGAGAACGATCACCGAAAGTGTTGCGTCGGAGACATTGGTGCCGTCACTTCCGTTGTACGCGCGTACCTGGAGCGCATACGTGGCGTCTTGCTGCAATTGGGTGCTGTCACAGTTGCTGATTAGCTTCGCAGTGACCGTGATGGTGCTTCCAGGTGAGCTGGGAATCGCGCGGTCTGTTGTTGCAAAATCGCAGAATGTTGTGCCGCCGTCGGTTGAGTATTGGTAGACGAGTGCTTGTGTGCCGCTCGGAGCGGTGAACTGTACTGTTATCGAGGGCGCCGTAATCGAAGCTGACATCCCGGCGCCGTTGACCCCCACTGCAATACGGCTGGTGTCGTTCCAACCTTGGGTGCCAATCCAATTGACGCCATCGGTCGCAAGTCCCCAAAAGCTGCGAGGATATGGGGAGTTGTACAAGGTGAAGGGACCGAGCCCGTTGTCCTTCCCGTCTTTGTCTACGGCCACATCAGTAGAGTTCCAGTCGAGGCCGTCGATTGAATAGAACGTCTTCCCCGACACCACGCTCACGAATCGTCCAGCAGCGAAGATGAACCCCCCAGAGTTTCCCCCCGAAGGTCCGAACTTCGCCGGGTTATTCTGCTGCCAGTTCGCCTGGCCGTTCCAGCAGTAGGTGCCTTCTTGGTATTGCGGATTCCAGTCGTACTCCACCTGCGAGCCTGGAGGGCAGCCGGACTGCGGCTTTTGCGTGACCGCATACTGCGCGTTGTTAAAGGTGTCGGTCACAACGAAGCGCCCGTTTCCGAACGCAATTTGCGGCCATGCCGACCAGCCGAACGAGCCGTAACTCCTCTTCCAAGTGACTCCGCTATCGATCGAGTAGATCGCTCCATCACCAACGGCCATAATTCTCCCGTTTCCATACGCGATCGAGTAGAAAAATCCCCACTGAGGCGGGTTCACCGACCATGTGCTGGCATCGGATGAAGTAATCGACGAGGTGCAAAAGCTGTCGTTGTCCGGTCCGGAATCAACGAGCGCAGTGGCCATAATGACCCACGTGGAACCGGTATAGACGACTCGCTTTGGAATCAGCTGCTGAGGGTTGTTCTGTTCCATCTGCCCGGTTTGTGTGCAGCTATTTGCCGGATCAGTGAATGACGAATTCCATGCAGCGGATGCAGTTAGCGTCCGGGGCGTCCAATCGTTCCCGTTCGTTGATGTAAGAAGCAACGAACCTCCGTCGGAGTAACCAACTGCGACGAACGTTCCGCCACCGAACTTCACATCCAAGATGTTGCTACCACCGACTCCTACTTTCCCGGTGTAGCGCTTCGTCCAGGTTGTGCGATCCGGCGACGTGTAGATCACACCCCGATAAGAAAAATCTTGTCCTGCCGCAACCCATAGGGGATCGTCATCGAGCTTTCCGTAGGCTGCCGAATAGAGATAGGCAGCCGGACTAAAGCTTTTGGCTCCCGACCATGCGACCGAAGCGATCGATACAGGCACTCCATCTGATGATGCACCCGTTTGTGTGAGATTGGTGGGAGCGAGCGGGCGGGTCGCAGCAGTGATCGATGCGGCCGGTCCAACGCCAAGATCATTGGCGGCGCGCACCCAGAACGTGTAACTCGTGTTGCTCGCAAGGTCAACGTTCGCACAGGTTTTACTGATTGTCACTTGGGGCTGGTTGTTTGCGAGGAGGGACGTAGCGGTGCAGAACGCTTTGTTATCGGACGAATACTCATAACGCCTAACGGATATTGAGCCCGGGTCGTTCGTAAAGGTGAATGCAAGGCTGCTCGTTGTTGTGATCGTGACTCGCAGGCCGACTGGTGCGCTGGGTACTGCGACCTGACCTCCGGATGCTCCAAGTCCCGCATCATTCACTGCAGTAATGCGGAACGCATATTGCTGGGTGCCTGCAGCATCGAAAAGGCATGGAAACGTTGCGGTAAAGGTGCCGTTGACCGGCGTGGGAGTGAATGATTGTGTTGCGCTCGCACCCTGACACTCCGCTGCGCTTTGCATCGTGCTCCCCGGCACGGCCGCCGTCAGAAACTGCGTGTCCGTAAACGCGCTGATGACATAGCTGCGAATGGGCGCGTTCCCGCTCGGGGCGGTCCACGTGAACGTGGCATTTGTTCCACTGCGGCTTATGCCGGTAACGGTAGGGGAGCCGGGGAGTGTGGTCCCGAGAGTTGCCGGGCCCCACTCGCGATCTCCCGCGGCGTCTTTTGCGCGTACTTGCGCGCATAGCGCAGTGTTGCTGGCTAGTCCCGGGATTGCATACGAGACGGTGGATGCGCTCAACGAAGTAACTGTTGTCGCTCCCGTCGGATTCGCGCATCCGGAGCTACTGGACCACGGCCAATACCGGATGTCGTAGCCGGTTGCCGGGGATTCGGCCGCGAGGGAATTGGGCCGCCAGGCAAGTGTGAGCGAATCGTTCGCCCAGGGCTGCACCCGAAAAACCGATCCGTAACCATTCTTCGCGGTGATCAACACCTGACCGGACGGATCAGTTCCGACACCGCCGATGGATTTCACATTCCCGATACCCGATGCGGTCACCGGGAAGATCGTGCCGGATACGGTGATCTTTCTTACGTCGTTGGGGGTCGCGATGTACAGGTTGCCGGTGCCATCGATGGCCAGGCTTTGCAGAAAGCCAAGTTGCGCGTTGGTGGCGGGTCCACCATCACCGGAATACCCGCGACTGCCATTACCCGCAATGGTGGTGATGATTCCGTTCGTGCTGATTTTGCGCACCCGATCGTTGCCGGTGTCGGCGATGTAGACGTTGCCGGCACTATCAACCGCGACACCATATGGCGCAGAGAGCTGGGCGTTGGTGGCCGTTCCGCCATCGCCGGAATGCCCAGATACGCCGGTCCCCGCAATGGTGGTGATTTTCCCGTCGTTCGTGCTGATTTTGCGCACCCGTTGGTTGCTGGTGTCGGCGATGTAGACGTTGCCGGCACTATCAACCGCGACACCATATGGCGCGGCGAGCTGGGCGTTGGTGGCCGGTCCACCATCACCGGAGTACCCAGATGTGCCGGTCCCGGCAATGGTGGTGACAGTTCCGTTCGTGCTGATTTTGCTCACCCGATGGTTTCCGACGACGTACACGTTGCCGCTTGTGTCGACCGCCAAGCTCTGCGGAGAAGAGAATCCGTTAACGTTCCAGATCGTGCTCCCAGTCTTCGAAACTTTGGTCACCCGCCCCCACCCGCTGTCGGCAACGTAAACGTTCCCCCAGGCGTCAGTCGCAACGCCGGTTGGGGTCGCGGTCCAGACGCCGATATCAGTTGTTGGTGCAGCAAATGAAGCTTCCGGCGTGCTCGAGATCGTGCCGACAAAACGGTCGCTGTAACGAATGATCGAGCCTGTTCCGGGCGCAATCCACGTCCCGAAATCGTCGGACGCAACAGCACCGGAGGCGAACGGGTAGTTGCCAGCTATCGATACCCACCGCTGGCCGTCCATGGACGTCAAGTAGAGATAGGTTGCATAGTTAAATTGATTCGAGCCGCCGAACATGTAGCGCCCATTGCCGTAGGTGACGGTAGCCGCCGTTTGGCAGGGGGCAAGGGGCGGTGTAGCGGTAGGCACGTCGGTAAGAGTCCACGTGTTGCCTACGGGTGTGAAGGTCCACATGCGGAAAACCATGTTCCGGTCGCCGCCGTTGATGCAGGACGCGACGCCGGACGACTGAATGCCCGCGGTTGCAAAACCGTTCGGGCCGTAAGCAATAGAAATAGCATTACCAAGTCGGGAGTCG
>JBMOIW010000117.1:0-4512 GCA_049317145.1 Acidimicrobiia bacterium | reverse complement strand
CACGATTCATTTTGCCGCGCACGTTCATACCGACGGCCATCGTGAACACCGTTGCGTATCCCAAACGAATGACGGCTTCGCGCACCGTGGTAATTGGTTGCGCACTCGCACTCCAGGATGAATTCGCGCTCCGGAGCAAACTCGCGGTGAGCGCCTGGTCGTACGCAACTACTTCCGCAACCTCGAGCAGATCTGGGTCTTCCACCATTGCGATGAGACGTACGAGGCTGGTCGGCAACGGATCAAGCGTCGTTGCCTTCTGTGCGATCACTCCGATGTCGATCACGAGCGCTCTCCCAATGGATTCCACCTCTCCTATCGGCGCTTCTTGCCCCGAAGTAAAGCGTTCGCCCCGGCGCCCGGTACGATGGCCGTCTCGCCCATGCGCCATGTCCTCATTCTCCTTGGCGGCAAGCCGCCGTTCCCGACAGCCGTGCCGGATGTTGACCTGGTAATCGCCGCGGATTCCGGCCTCCACCTTGCCGACTATTACCAGCGCATCCCGGATGTCGTCATTGGCGACTTCGATTCCGTCGTACCCGAACGCCTTGAACTGGCAGCGGCAAGTGGAGCGCAAATCGTTGCGCACCCCACCGATAAGGACGCCACGGACTTTGCCCTTGCCCTCGCCTTGGCAGCCGAGCGGGCCGCTACCGAAATCACGATCGCCGGCGGCATCGGCGGAAGACTCGATCATCTCCTGGCCAACGCCGCCGCCATGACATCACCCGAATTGCGCCACATCACAGTGCGGGCGCGCTTCGGCACTGCCTTACTGACCGCTATTCATGATGCGGTAGAACTCATTGGTGCACCGGGGAGCTACCTGTCGCTTCTTCCGGTTGGCGGGCCGGCTCACGGCGTGCGTACCACGGGTCTGCGATGGAATCTGCGCAGCGAGTCCCTCGGTTCCGGGACCACTCGAGGCGTGAGCAACGAGTTCGTTGCGTCCCCGGCCCAGGTCGAACTCGAGCAGGGAACGCTGCTCGCAATCCAGCCGGACGGCACAAACGCGATCGATTCCTAGCCCTGCGACCAGGAATCTCTACAGATCCCACACATTCCGGGCATGCGTCTGGCAACGGCGGATTCCTATCCTGGTCGGGTGATGCAGCCCGCCCACCTTCCCAAGTCGGTCCTCGTCGTAGAGGACGAGGCACCAATCGCCTCCGCAGTCGCGGCACGCCTGCGCGCGGATGGGCATCGGGTGGCGATTGCCTGCGATGGGCTCGAAGCACTCGAACTCGCCGATGAGCTCGAGCCGGATCTGGTGGTACTTGATCTCATGCTGCCCAAGATTGATGGGCTGGAGGTTTGTCGACGCATCCAAGCCCATCGTGCGGTTCCGGTCTTGATGCTGACCGCCAAAGACACCGAGGCCGATCTTTTGACTGGGCTTGCGACCGGAGCCGACGACTACCTCACCAAACCCTTTAGCGCACGTGAGCTTGCAGCCCGGGTCAACGCATTATTGCGCCGCGTGGACCGGATTGTCGCCAGCTTCGCCGCCGGGTCATCGCCGATCCGCGACATCGGTGATGTGCGGGTCGATGCGGCTCGTCGACAAGTCACCCGCAACAATGATGTCGTGCATCTCACCCCCACCGAGTTCGATCTGTTCGCGCATCTCACGGCAAATGCCGGTGCGGTCTGCACGCGTACCGATCTCCTTGCTGCAGTGTGGGGCTATCCCCAAGACGCCGAGAGCCGTACGATCGACTCGCATGTGCGCGCGCTTCGCCGAAAGCTCGGCGACGATCTCATTCGCACCGTCCATGGTGTTGGCTACGCCGTAAATGTCGATGGAGCGACCCTATGAGCCGTCGCTCCGAGCACCGCGAACAGCTCACCCGGGTAGCCCGTGAACGCATCGCCGACGCCGAGCGGATTGCGCACCACCCGTTGGATCCGTTTCCTACGGTAAAGATTCGCATTTCCGTTGTCATTTTTGCTGCGGTGTCGGTCACGGTGTTCGTGTTCTGGTGCGGCACAAAGATCGGAATCTGGCCGTCGGTGAGCGGCGCATTGGCCATGCTGGCTGCACTCGTCATGGTGCGCTTCCTCGCCCGCGGGCTCACGACACCGTTGCGCGACATCGCCCAAGCCACTGACGCAATGGCATCGGGCGACTACAGCCAACGGGTAGCGATCAACAGCCGCGACGAAATCGGCGCATTGGCTGCAGCCTTCAATCGCATGGCCGACCAGCTCGCCGAAACCGACCGCGTACGGCGCGACCTGGTCGCCAACGTCTCCCATGAATTGCGCACGCCAATTACTGCGCTCCAAGCGAAACTCGAGAATCTGGTTGACGGTATTGAACCACCGGATGTCGACACGTTCCGTCTCATGTTGGCGCAGGTCGAGCGCCTCGGTCGGCTGGTGCACCAACTGCTCGACCTCTCGCGCTTGGAGTCTGGCGCGGTCCCCCTCGAACGACAAGCCGTCGCTGCGAACGCGCTCTTGACGCGCGCAGTAAAGGAAGCGGGCCTACAAGGCGCACCGGTTGTGCTGATAAGTGCCACCGAACCCAACGATCTCACAATGAACGTCGATCCCGAGCGCATTGCGCAAGTGCTTGCCAACTTGTTGACCAATGCAATTACCGTCTCGCCAGTCGATGGCGAGATCCGCGTGATGGCGCGCGGGATTGGGTCCACGATCGTCATCACGGTCGACGACGACGGCACCGGCATTCCGCCCGATGAAGTCGACCGCATTTTCGAACGGTTTTATCGCGTCGATGCGTCGCGGTCGCGCCAACACGGTGGCGCCGGACTCGGACTCGCAATTTCGCGCTGGATTGTCGACCTTCACGGAGGCGAAATTCATCCCGAACTCCGCCAGCCCCATGGCTGTCGGATGGTCGTTACCTTGCCCGAGGCTCGCCTCGAGCAGTCACTGCAACCCCGCGCGGTTTCGACTCCGGAACCCGCGTCATCCTTGGAGGCGTAACCCCTATGGCACTCGCGACTATCGAAGAGGCGTTGAAGCGCATTCGTCGCGGCGAAATGATCTTGGTCGTTGACGACGAAGATCGTGAAAACGAAGGCGACTTGCAGATGGCGGCGAGCTGGGTCACGCCGGAGGCGCTCAACTTCATGTTGCGATGGGCTCGTGGCTTGATCTGCATGCCGGCTCACCCCGATCGCCTCGATCAACTCGAAATCGGATACATGGTGCATCCGGACCACGCAACGGACGACACGGCATTCACGGTCACCATCGACCACGTGCAAGGAGGAAGCGGTATCGGCGTCCACGATCGCGCGCTCACGATTCGCGCCGCCGCCGACCCGACCGCACAGCCTTCCGACTTCATTCGCCCGGGCCACGTCTTCCCGTTGCGGGCGCGCCACGGTGGCGTGTTGGAGCGTCGCGGTCACACCGAAGCGGCAGTGGACTTCGTGCGTCTCGCTGGACTTCCCCCGGTCGCGATTACATGCGAAATTTTGCACGACGATGGATCACCGGCGCGTATGGATGACCTCGAGCGCTTTGCGGCTGATCACCGAATCGCAATGGTGTCCATCCACCAACTCGTCGAATACCGTACGTCCTCGAATCGCATCACCAACGACGCAGCTCCCCTGTTGCTCTAACGCAATCGCCGCACTGCGACACGGTGTTCTTGGTGGGCCGCACTGCGGCCCACCGTCGCGTTTCTCCACCGCGCATTAGCCCGTCGTGCAGTGTCAACGCCGCTGTCCGGGCTTGACGACGTGCGCTTCGGAGCCGGGATAAAACAGCGTCTCGTGCCCATCATCCCAGCGAACCAGATAGTGCTCGATACCGCCGGCCGAGCGGACCTCGAGTACTTCCCCTGTACGGCGCGGCTGGCCCAACACCATCGGATCCACCACGAGCTCGTCTCCCACCAATGCGTGCATGCGCATTCCTCCTTCGCAACGCATCGAGTGTTCCCCGACTGCAGGCCAATCACACAGGCATTTTGTTGCGCGGTTGATTTTTGTGTCCCACGGGGAACGATGCCCCTGTTCGCCCCAAGGAGGCATCGTGCGCAGACCACGTGTTCGTGTCATCACCCTCGCATTAGCAGTCGGTGGAACTGTTGCCGCCGTCATCATGACTCCGGTCATCCGCAAACGGCTGCGCGAACTCAATCGAGCGATTGGCAAGCGACTGCGTTATGAACGCGGCCGCGTGCGGGGAGCGCAGTATCACTTGGCGGGCAACGCGCCCAACCCGGACGTGGAGGACGACGTGCTTGCCGATCGCATTCGCTCCAGCATCGGCCCGATCGAGAAGCGCCTTGACATTCCGCGTGTACATATCGCCGTCGTCGATCATGTTGCGCACATTCACGGCGTTGTTGGCACCTCGTCAGAGCGGTACGAGATCGAACGTGCCGTGGAATCCGTGAGCGGAGTCTGTGGCATTGAGTCGTATCTCCACGTCGGCCTTGGGCCCGGCGACACCCGCCCTTCGGAATCCCTGTGGCACCCGTCACCGTCGCATACGGTTCTTGCCGAGCTGGAATGTCCCCGTAGG
>JBMOIW010000116.1:0-4677 GCA_049317145.1 Acidimicrobiia bacterium | reverse complement strand
CTTAGGCGGTAACCTTCACGCCCTCGTTCTTCCACTTGTCGAGGAAGTACGGAGCAAAGGCCGGCCAGTCGTAGTAGTCGCCCGCCGGAACCTGGTTGTCGGCGTTGGTGCTGCCTGCAACGAAGGTCTTCACCGGAAGCGGCTTCTCGCTCTGCTTGACCTGCCAGTCAGTGCTCTTGCCGAGGCAGAGCTTGTTCACCAGCGAGTCAAAGGCGTACCACGGCGAGTACTTGATCGGTGAGTCCGCAGCCACGATGGGTGCGTTACCGGTCTTCCACGCCCGCATGGCCGCGAATGCGTCCGGCGGCGGGTAGTAGCCGTAGATGCCGGCCTGCTGGAGGCCCTGGCTCTGGATGGTCTTGAGCGACGTCGTGATTTCGAAGTCCTGGAGCGCCCAGATCATGTTGATGTTCTTGTTCGCGCGCAGGTTCGTTGCCACGGCGTTTTCAGTGTCTTTCGGACCGTTGGCAAGGTCAGTCTCGTGCTTGACTGCCACCTTGATGTTCGTGTTCGCGGTCTCCTTTTCGAGGGTGACCTGACGCTCCACGATCGAAGGAATGGCCGAGGCGTTCAGCGAGAGTGCCTGAGCGCCGTTCGAGTAGTCCTTCTTCATCTGGGTTGCAAGAGCCGTCGACATTTCAACTTCGCTCGGACCGTACACCGCGCTCAGCAGCTTGTTCGGGTCGTCAAAGACGGCACCAATTCCGATAACCGGAATGTTGGCGGTCTTGGCGGCCTGAAGCGACTGCGTTGCTGCAGCGGGCTGGATCGCAACGTTGAGGATTGCGTCAACACCCTTGGTGACCTGAGTCTGGATTACCTGGGCCATCTGAGCCGGCGTACCGTCGGCTGCAGCGACTTCGATGTTCCAGCCGAGGTTTGCGGCTGCGGCCTTTGCCGTCTTCTCCATTTCACCGACGGCGGGTGACACCGACGGCGGAACGATCTCGACGAGACCAATGTTCTTACCGGCGCAGGACTTACCTTCTCCTCCGCCGCTGCTCTTCTTGTCGGAACTACACGCGGCCAAACCAAGCACTGCAGTCAATGCGACTGCGGTTATGGCTGCGCCACGCTTTGTGAAGCGATTGCTGACGCGCATTGCGCCCCTTCCCCCTGTTGGATTTGCGGTTGACCCGCTCCGGCGGTTGATTTCCGGTTGTTGTTGGCCGAACGGATCGACCGAAGGCGCAATCTAACGGCGCACGCGCGCAACTACAAGGATTTCGGCGGCCGCCGGAGCGCCAAATCATCCACAGAAGCGCTCCCCCTTGGGAACGAATTCACAATCGGGGGCGCGCAGTTTGGCCCTTGGGCAGGCGTCGATTCGTTCCCTATTCAAACAAGGGTGGAAGCGACGGCGCGCCAACCGGGTGGCCAGCGAGCTGGGCGATGCTCCGATGGGTGTCACGCACGCCGAGTCGTTCGAACGAAATCGGTACGAGCTCGGGGACAATGGCGCGCACCACCCAAGCGCCTCGGGTCGTTGGATCCCCCAGCGCAACGACGAGCAGGTCATATGCGTCCACGAGCGCAGCAAACGCTTGGGAGTCAACCGACTCCGGCAGATCGCCGATTGGACCCGAAAAGAAACTCTCTAATCGCCCCAGATATTTGCGATCCGCGGCGTAGTACGTCCCGTGGTCGTTGATCTGACGCACTTCGTCAGAATCTCGATCCTCGCACTTGTGCAACATCGCGGTGGCATTCGTGCACCAACTAAAAAGCACGAACGTTGCTTCGTCGAGTGCTTTACTCAGCGCCAGTTCCGCATCGAGATTTGTGCTCGCGCCCGTCGCCAGGAACGGGAACTGCTCACCCCGAAGGCTCGCGATCGTTCGAACTACTGTGTCGTACGTGGTGCCAAGCCGGCGGTAAAGACGTACACGACACAATGGAGCCGACGTGACCGGACGTGCGCAACCGGCGAATATCGTCTTTCTCATTGCCGAGCACGACAACTTCGACGCCGGCGAAATCGCTCAGATTCGCGACGCGATTGGCGCCACCGTTACGTCTTGCTACGCCGCGCTTGCGTCACTAAGTCCGACGCTCAACATCACGGTGTTTCCTGGGGACTACCCCGGTGCTGGGATTATCACCGACTACGGCGTCGGCGGATTCGCTGCAAATGCAAATTGGATGCGCATCGCAATTGACCGATCTGGTGCACCGAGCTTTGATCGCATCGTCAATGAATTTCTTCCGGCAACGGTGCTCCACGAAGTGCACCACTGTGCCCGCATACGAGCGTTCGGAGCGCCCGAAACCGCGCAAGATGCAGCGATCTCCGAAGGACTTGCGACCGCGTTCGAACGCGACATGCTGGGATCGCAACCCCCATGGGGCGACTATTCCGCAATTCCTGCCGACGCGTGGGCCGACGAAATATTGGCACTCGAAAACCCTTACGCGCACAGAGATTGGTTCTTCACCCACCCCGATGGGCGACGCTGGATCGGGTATCGAGCGGGGACATACCTCGTCGACTGCGCAATGAAGTCGTCCGGAAAATCCGCAGCGCAACTCGCCGATGTTCCTACGAAGACAATCCTCGCCGACGCAAACGCTGCACAGGCCTAGACGCCACCTCGCGCAAACGAATGCTCCGCACACACGCTGGCTCCTCCAACGACGGCAGCGACGCTGCGGGGGCAACAACCATGTGCCCGCCACGGAGATCCGCAGCGGGCACACCAGTGTCGACCGTGGGGATTGTTCCCTCGTTGAGGGATCAGTCGTCGTCGTGGCCCCCACCGTCGCCGCCGCGACGGCTCGTGGTCGAGGTTGTGCCAGCGGCTGCCGGTGCCGAGGTGGAGGTCACCGCCGAGCTGTGGTTGTCGTCCTCATCGTCATCATCGGAACCGTCGTGGCGCGATTCGGGCGTCGTGCTCGCGGTCGTCGCGTTGTGCTCGGTCTCGTTCTCATTGTCATCCCGGCGCACACCCGTCGTGGTCGGGGTCGAGCCCTCTGGGGCCGTCGTCGCAGTTGGAGTCGAGGTCTGCGTTGTTCCTGGATCTGTACTCTCAGGAGTCGCATTAACGACCTCTCGACCGTCTCGCTTTGTCTCGGCGCTCGGTGTTCCTGCCGGGGCGGTCGATGCCGGGGTTCCCGACACCACTTCGACCACTTTGTCGACCGGTCGGCGCAGCGGGCTCGGAAGCGCACCCGCCACGCCAAGGCCGCCAAAGACGATCATTCCGATTGCCAGACCACCGATGGTGCCCACCAACGTCGACGAAACCTTGCCTCCCACGAACTTCTTCACCCGGACTCCTTGTCCTTCACCGTTGTTGTGAGGCGCTGTGCACCTCGTTGGAAGCCATAGTGCCAACGAGCGAGCAAAGAAACGGTAAAGCCGTAGCCATCACCGCCCCAAGATCAGGGCAAACGGTCGAATCTTGTGGGTGGGGACGCGAAATGGCCGGGGCGCAAGGCCCCGGCCATTGAGATTTCACCTCGCGAATGCACCGCGCAGGCGCACTACGACCGACAGTTTGGACTCCAGTAGGAGCCGCCGAATACCGACTGTGAGCGCTGGAGGTAGGGCGTTCTGGTGTCATAAGCGGTAGACGCTGGGAGCCCCTGTTTCGCGGTTGCTTGCGCAACCTGCCACACGCCGTTCACGTACCAACCCCCTTGGACATACACGTCCCAGAACTGGTTCCTGTTGAACGAAAGCGGTGCCGTACCAGCCGATGGGGCCAACGAAGCGACCTCGCCTCTGCGCGCCAAGATCGGCGCCGTCCAAGGTCCCCAATACAGGGCGGTCGTACCGACCTGTTGAACACCGATACGAGTGATGACGTACTGAGAAGCAAGGTTGTTCGAGACCTTCATTTTTACGTCGCCAAAGACTGCACGGTTGCCGAAATTCGGGTCGCATGTCAACACTGCGGCGAGCCCGCCGGTGCCATTCGACGACGTGATTTGTGCAGCTGCGGGACGCGCTGCGTTGAACACAACGAGCGCAGCAGCGATCACTGCAACAAAAACAATCGCGACACTGCGATACCAACGACGCGTTGATACCGGTGTCGGAAGAATCAACCCTTCAGTCATGAAGATCCGTTTCATTCGAGCGGACGTGCGTCCGACGCACTTCGCGGCCCCGTTGCTGCGAAGTGTTGGAAACCCAGCAATCGCGCGTCCACCCACGTCGGACTTCAGCGCACACCGCGGCACCATAGATTTCCACGAATCTCCTTCACCGCCGTCGCATGATCTCCCGCGCCCACGGGTTAACGCAGGAACCACCTACGGACGAAAGAGAAGGGAGCGGCTTTCGCCGCTCCCCAGTCTTCACGCTCGCTTGTGAGCTGATGCGATCAACTGCAACCGCTGGTGGCTCCGCAGCTCGGGCAGGCGTGACACGAACCGGCCCGCTGCATCACGTCACCACAGACGTAACAGATCACGATCTCGCGATCGCGAGTAGTCGGAGTCGTCGGCTGCTTCGGAGTAGTCACCGCAGCAGACGGTGCCCGATCCTCGAGCGGCAACATGTCGATACTCGGCTCTTTAGTGAGCGTTGCTTCTTCAACTCCCGGCAACATCGGCTGGGTGCGCTCGTTGACCGTCATGATGCCCATCGCCATGCGCTCATCGATGGTGAGGTACTCCACCGCAAGACGACGGAAGACGTAGTCCACCAAGCTCGTCGCGAAACGGATGTCG
>JBMOIW010000115.1:0-4695 GCA_049317145.1 Acidimicrobiia bacterium | reverse complement strand
GGGGGGGGGGGGGGGGGGGGGGGGGGGGGGGGGGGGGGGGGGGGGGGGTGGCGGTGGCGGTGGCGGCTCCAGCGCTGGATCCGATGCTGACTCGAGCAGCTCCAGCGCTGGAAGTTCGTCGTCGGGGAGTAGCAGCAAGCTCCGCGCGCTGGCGCAGAATCCACTCGTGCAAAAGGGAACCCGGCTGGCGAAGACCGCCGGAAAAGTTGGTGCGGTCGGAGCGGGCCTAGCCGTTGCCGGCCCAGTCGGGGCCGTTGCTGCAGTTGCCGCGATGAAGGCTGGTTCGAAGGCTGGCTCGACAGCCCACAAAGCTGGTGGCGGGGTGGTCCGTGGGGTCGAGCGGGCGAGAGCCAAGCGGGCTGCGGCTTCACTGGCGAGCCCGTCCTCCGGGACCCCCTAGTACGCACGTCGGCGGTTGGCGGCCGACACCACCACTCTAAGAAAGGAGGATCACGCTTATGTCCGGTTACAAGATTGGCCCAGTGCAACGCCGTACGGTCATCGCCGGCCTGCGCACGTATCAAGTTGCGGCCATCGGCGTGGGTGTCCTCCTGCTCATGGTTTCGCTCGGCAACGTCGTCATGCTGGCGCTCATGGTTCCGGTGGCCGGCGTCATCGCAGCGTCCGGGTTCTTTCCCGTTGGCGGGCGCACGGTCGATGAGTGGTTTCCGTCGCTGCTGAGTTATGCCCGACGGGGCTTTGGTCGCAACAAACGCTTCGTTGCCGGGTCGTCGGTGCTCGGAACTGTGGAGAAAGGTGCGCGTTCGGTTCCGCCACCGCCACTGCGCGGCGTTCGAATCTTGCGCGTCGGAACCTCCTATGGCGAAGTCGGTATCTTGCGCGATGACACCGCCAACACCTGGACCGGGGTGCTTTCGGCGCGCGGGCAGAGCTTTGCCCTCACTGATCCTGACGAACAAGCGCAACGGCTTAGCTCGTGGGCCAATATCTTGAGCAGTTTTGCGCGTGAGTCCACGCCGGTGTTTCGCGTGCAGTGGATTGAACGCGCGTTCCCCGAAGACAGCGACGCCATCGACACCTATACCCGCGAGAACATCGCGCTTCCCAGCAACCACCCGCTCGCAGCTGCGTACCTGGAACTGGTCGAGGCTGCGGGACCGATTGCAACGTCGCACGAGATTTACATTGCCGTCACGGTCGCTGACGCAAAGTCGCATCGGCAGATCAAACAAGCCGGCGGGGGCGACATGGGCGCCTGTGAGTTGGTCATGCGCGAGCTGGCCAGTATGGAGAACCAGTTGGTTTCTGCCAACGTGGTATCAAACGGCATGCTCAACGCGCGCCAGATTGCTCGCGTCGTTCGCTCCGCCTTTGATCCGTCCGACGTGCGACGCCTTGGTGCGCGTGCCGCCGGTGATCCCTCGGCCGCCGGTACTTCGACGCGTAACTCGTGGCCAATGGCGACCGAAAACAATTGGGGGTATTACAAGACCGACGGTGCATACCACGCGACGTTTTGGGTGGCGGAGTGGCCGCGCATTGAAACGTCGGGCGATTTCCTCGCGCCGCTGCTGTTGCAAACCGACTCTGCCCGCACGGTGAGCGTGGTGATGGAGCCCGTTGCTCCTTCGAAGGCGATTCGCGAAGTTGAAACGGCCCACACATCATTCTTGGCTGACGAGGAGATCCGTCAGCGTGGCGGGTACAACAGCTCGGCGCGCCGGGCTCGACAATACGAATCGCTGGTGCAACGCGAAAGCGAGCTTGCTGATGGACACGGTATGTTCCGGTTCAGTGGATACGTCACGGTGTCGGCGAATTCGCTCGAAGAGCTCGACTCGCGCATCGAAATGGTCGAACAAGGAGCGCACATGTCGCGTCTCGACATCCGGCGACTCTGGGGGGAACAGGACTCCGCGTTTTGTTTCAGCCTGCCGTTGGGACGGGGATTGAAATGAGCACCCGTACACAACATGCCAACAGCGCAGCCCGATCGGCAGCCCCGAACACGCAGAAGGGCTCGGCACCGATCCCTACCGTCAAGGCTCCAAACCTCGGTTCCATGAAGGCAACGGTTCCACCGCACGCGTGCACGACTGCGCACCTGCAAGCGGTGTATCCGTTTATGGCGGCACCAGGCTTGGGTGGTCGCGGCGTGTATATCGGTCGCGAAGCGATGGGGGGATCGTTCTGCTACGACCCCTGGGAGTTGTACGCGCAGGGCCTCCTCACGAACCCGAACATGCTGATTGCCGGTCAAGTTGGTCGCGGTAAATCGAGTTTGGTGAAGTCATTGCTGGTGCGTCAACAAGTCTTCGGGCGCAAAGCTGCAGTACTCGATCCGAAAGGCGAGTACGGCCCGCTCGCCGAGGCGTTGGGCGCATCGGTGATCAGCTTGCGTCCGGGCGGTCATGTGCGCCTCAATCCCCTCGATCCCGGACCGGGTGCGCATGAGCTGCCCGAAGAAGAAATTGTGCGGCGGCAGATCACGTTGCTCACCAGCGTGGTGAGTGCGTCGCTCGGTCGCGCATTGCGACCCGAAGAATCGGCGGCGTGTGACTTGGCGCTCGATGCGGTAAAGCGTCGCGGCGTTACCGAACCGACGCTGCCCGAGATCGTGCATGCGCTGTTGCAACCCGATGAATACGCGGCAGCGAAAGTGCACACCACGGTCGAAGCGCTTGCACTTGCCAGTCGTGATGTTGCGCTCGAGTTGCGCCGCATGTGCGAAGGCGATTTGCGGGGCATGTTCGACAAGAAAACCAACGTAAATCTCGACTGGGATGGCCCGCTCGTGGTGCTCGATTTGTCGGCGTTGTTCTCCTCGCCGGCATTGGGCCTGGTCATGACGTGCGCGATTGCTTGGTTACAGGCGGTCATCAGCCGGCCCAATGGCGGCAAGCGCTTTGTCGTCATCGATGAGGCGTGGGCCGTGATGAACAACGTTGGTATTGCGCGCTGGTTGCAGCAGTCCTACAAACTCAGTCGTGCATACGGCGTGAGCAACGTTGCCGTAGTCCACCGCCTCTCCGACCTCAAAGCCGCTGGCGCGTCGGGGAGTGAGGCGTTCGCACTTGCGCAAGGGTTGCTCTCCGATACCGAAACGCGTGTCGTGTACGCGCAGCCCCATAGCGAAGTCGAGCTCGCCGCACAGATGCTGGGTCTCAACAACACCGAAGCCGAGCTGCTTCCCCTGCTCGGTCGGGGGCAGGCGCTCTGGAAAGTGGGCCGAGGATCCCACCTCGTGCAGCACCAACTCGGCACCCTAGAAAACGCGATCGTCGACACCGACGCGCGCATGGCAGTGCGGAAGGAAAGCGCATGACCGGCCCGTCCTCGAATAACAAAGCCCGTTCGATTTTCGGGCTGAATCCGATCGAAGGTATTGGCGTTATCGTCGTCGGGATCATCATTGCCGCAGCCGGCCTGATGTGGTTATCGCTCAAAATTGCCGGTTGGATGTTCACTGGCGCGGCGCCCAAGACAAGTTTTGCGTCCGTGTTGAAAGTGTTTGCGCACCCGCTCAACCCCGAGCGCGCATTTCCTGTCGCCGCACGGGTGCACGTTCCGGGTGCGTTCGGTCTGTGGATCGTGTTTCTTGCATTGGGCGCCGGAATCTTCTTCGCGGGTCTGTACCTTTACCGCCGCTTCTCCGGAATTACCCGCGATCCCAACGCCGTGAACTGGGCGAAGCCCAATGATCTCAAGCCGTTGATCGTGCGCGGCCCGATGCCGGGTCGGCTGATCATCGGAAAGAGTTCGGGCAAGTTGCTCGCCACCGAACCACGCCAGTCGGTAATCATTCTCGGACCAACCCAGACGGGTAAGACGACGGGGCTTGCCGTACCGGCCATTCTTGAATGGAAGGGCCCAGTGTTGGCGGCGTCCGTCAAGAACGACTTGGTGAAAGACACCATCAAGTGGCGCGCGAAGCAAGGCGACGTGTGGCTGTTTGATCCGACACGTTCGACCGGGTTCGATTACGAAGACGTGCGTGCCGGTTGGTCGCCAATTTCGGCGTCGCAGGATTGGGGTGGCGCGCGCAAAGTCGCCAGTTGGTTGTGCAAGAGCGCGAAGAGCAGCCAGGGCAACCTCTCGGATGGCGACTTTTGGTATGCAGCCGCCGAGAAGTTGATGGCCCCGTTCCTCTTTGCTGCGGCGCAAGGCAAGCGCGACATGGCCGAAGTCTTGCGGTGGATCGACGCCAACGAAGAAGCCGAAGTCATGGGCATTTTGGCGCGCGCCGGCGTCGAGGAAGCCGCGCTCGCGTTTGCTGCGAACATGCATCGAGATGAGCGCACTCGCAACTCCATCTTCACGACTGCCGAAACGATCCTCGGTGCATACGCCGATCCGCTTGTCGCTGAATCGGCCGAACACCCGGCAATCTTCCCGGAAAACTTGCTCAACGGGCAGAGCAACACGCTGTATGTGTGTGCACCAAGCCACGAACAAGACCGGTTGCAACCCGTGTTCACTGCGCTGGTTTCGCAGATGAAGACTTACGCGTACGAACTGGCAGGTAAACAAAACAAGCCGGTAGATCCAGCGTTGCTGCTCGTGATTGACGAAGCCGCAAACATTGCGCCGCTGTCGGACCTCGACGCGATTGCGTCGACTGCCGCGGGCATTGGCATCCAACTCGTGACCGTGTTCCAGGACTTTGCGCAGATCGAAGCGCGTTACGATAAGCGGGCGCGCACCGTGGTGAACAACTACCGTGCCAAAGTGGTG
>JBMOIW010000114.1:0-4752 GCA_049317145.1 Acidimicrobiia bacterium | reverse complement strand
TGGCCGAGCTGCTCGCCTTCGTAGGTGAACCAGGCCCCGGACTTCTTGACGATGCCAAGGTCGACACCGACATCGAGCAGCGAGCCTTCGCGGCTAATGCCGTGCCCGTACATGATGTCGAATTCGGCCTGCTTGAACGGTGGCGCCACTTTGTTCTTGACGACCTTGACGCGGGTGCGGTTGCCCACCACTTCGGCGCCGTCTTTGATGGATTCGATACGACGAATGTCGAGACGCACTGAGGAATAGAACTTCAGTGCACGTCCACCCGGGGTGGTCTCAGGTGAGTTGTGGACCATGACACCGTCGACGAAGTAGTTGTGATTTCCTTCGACTTCGATATCGAAGCGCCGCATCGAGCGGGTCTTGGGCTTGATGCGAATAGCGGTGACCGGCATTGCCATCAGTTCATTGCGCACGGGTACAAAGACCGGCTCGACCGCAAACCGGCCGCGGTATTTCTCGAGCAACTTGTACTCCATGCTTGGATGTACGAACGGTGCAATGAGTGCCTGAAATTTCGCAGTCTCTGCGGTCGGAAACTGTAAGACCGCTTGCTTGCGCTTTCCCCGCTCCTGCAGGTTCGCGTGAATATCCCAAGTGTCGGCGAGGTAATCCCGCAAACGCTGACGCGAAGTGGGTTCGATCGCCTCAACACAAATCTCGATCCGACCCGAACCGCCTTCGGTTCGAGCCTGCAACCCCTTGGATCGCAAGGCGAAACCGCCATCATCCATGTACCAGATCGCAAGGGAGAGCGGAGTGAGCGCCTTGAGGTAGTCGTAGCTCAGCACCTTTTTGCCGTTCTGATAGACCGCGCTTCGCAGTTCTGCGAGTTCGGCCATCGGCTTGAGATCATGAAAGACCGCACCACGAGCGTTCTCGCTACGCGAGGTACCGATATTGGCGAAGAGCGATGCCTTCCAGTCGCAGTATGCAGTTTGCTTCTGCCCGTGACCGATACGGAATCGTGCACCACCGCCCGAACGAGTTGAGGACAGTGCGCCATCACCCATAAGGCCGCCCAAGATGACCTGCCATTGGAACGAAGACAGGTAGTGCGGGACCATTTCGAGCACTCGGTCGCCAACAACGAGTTCGCCCGCCGGTGTCCAACCTCCAGGTGTGCGGATGAGGTGGTTTTCGGTAGCGGCAAATTGTGCTTTGCCGTTTCCGGCCGGTCTTGCGACGGTGAACTGCAAGAACCGCTCGGCGTTACCGTTGTCGAACCAGTTGACCACTTTGCGGGGCACAACTTCGTTGCGCTCCGGGTCGTACGACAACACCTCGACCGGCAGTTTGGAATTTACGATTTTGCCGATCTTTTCTTGCGTGCCGTCGGCAAGTGTGACGCGTGTGCTGTAGCTGAAGCACCCGAACATGACGCCGATCTTTTCGCGGAGCTGGTTGATGAAGACCGCGATGGTCTTGGACTTGTTGAGGTTGGCAGTGAGTTTGCGCAACGCCTGACTCATCAAACGTGCCTGCAGACCCACGTGGCTGTCGCCCATTTCGCCTTCAATTTCGGCCCGGGGCACAAGGGCGGCAACTGAGTCGATGACCAGCACGTCGATCGCGCCGGAGCGCACCAACATGTCGGCGATCTCGAGTGCTTGCTCACCGGTGTCGGGTTGCGAAATCAGCAAGTCGTCAACGTTGACGCCAATGGCCGCGGCATACACCGGGTCCATCGCGTGTTCGGCGTCGATGTAGGCACACGTTCCGCCGTTACGTTGCGCCTCGGCCACAACGTGCATTGCGAGCGTGGACTTCCCTGAAGATTCGGGACCGAAGATTTCGACGACTCGGCCGCGCGGAAGACCCCCGATGCCGAGCGCAATGTCGAGGGCGAGCGCACCGGTGGGGACCGCCTCGATCCCCACGTGGCGTTGTTCGCCGAGCTTCATGATCGAGCCCTTACCAAACTGCTTTTCGATTTGGCCGAGCGCCATCTCGAGGGCCTTCTCGCGTTCCATGTCTCCTCCTCTGGGAGCTTTCTTGTTGTTGATGGAGCGCACCCTACGAACCAGGAGTGACACTCAAAATTGGTTGGCTCAAGAAATCCATTGTGAACCACATCCGTGTGATTCTGCGCATCACAGACCTTAGGCCGAACAGATGTTCGGGTCAAGCATCTCGAGCAGATGGGTCGCCAATCGGAACCAACGTGCAGACCGGAGTTGTGGAGACTGTCCCCAATGCGCCACCCTGGATGGCCATGGATCGCCCGGAAACCATGCGCCAAGCCGTTGCCGGTCTGTACGCCTGGAAGCTGCAGCTGCTCAACCAGAACGGCGGAGCATTCGACCGCTATTGGCTACCAACGATCGAAGACCTTGAAGCTGCAGCCGCCGCCGGATGCACCTGGAACCCCCACGAATGGGCGGCCGCCACCGGTGCAACCTGTCTCGAAGAGCTCTACCAAATCTTTAGCGCCATGGGCTATCTCCCCACAACGCGCGCCCACGACGGTGTCGCTCGTTAGTACCTGAATTCACAACCTGTTTTCTCTCGCGCGCCCCTCACCTCACTGCAACTGCGGCCGAAACCCAGCCCAGTACCGGAGGGGGCGCCATGTCAGACGAATCCATTTCCACCATCGATGATGCAGCCAACGGACTCGCCGAATGGGCGCTGTCAATTCTCAGTGGTGTACCCGGATTCTCTATTTCGAATTGGCGACCAACCGTCTCGCATATTGACGCTGCATCTCGAGCGGGCATGACGTGGACCTACGAGCGCTGGGAACACGCCACGGGCAACGATGGGCTCGCCGGCATTCACAGCGCGTTGCGCATTCGGGGTTGGAGCATCTCGTCGGTTCCCACCCCCGCCTACGTCACCGGCGGGTAATCCTGCCGGTCGGGCCCGTCCCGTCTGCGCCCGGCTTGCAATGGTCTCTACGCTGACCGGATGGGCCAGCTCCATCGATACTTTGCTTCGGGATTCGGGTCCGAGGAATTTTCCCGAGGCGGGCAAAGCGCCCACCATGCCCATCGAACTCCAGACATTGGTCGTTGCGCGCCGATACAAGTGGCATGGTGACCGCGATGGACCGCTCTGCACGCCTCCACACGTTGCGAGGAATCCTGATTGCGTTGGTCCTTTCGGCAATCTCGATCGTCGCCAGTGTCGTCCCAACCCGCGTGGCGCATGCGAGTGCCCCACGGGTCGCTGGTCCGACGAAAGTCTGGTCGCAGTCGCTCCCGCTTTCAAACCGAACGTCGTCTCCTGTCCTCAGCGACATCAATGGCGACGCGATTCCCGATGTCGTCGTCGGCGGCCAAGACGGGTGGCTGCGAGTTCTCGACGCGCGCACTGGTGCCAACATGCCGCATTGGCCGCAGCCCACACGCGTCCTCGGTAGCGGACCCGTTGCGATTGACTCCTCACCAACCGTCGCCGACCTAGACCGTAACGGCACTCCCGAAATTGTCGTTGGCGTTGGCTCGACGTGGGTTGCAAATCAACAGGGCGGATTGGTCGTCTTCGAATCGAACGGCGCAATTCGCTGCAGCGTTCGCACACTCGACTACGGCAACATTTGGACCGAAGCCCCAGGCGCTGATGGGTATTCCGACGGAGTGTTTTCAACACCCGCAATTGGTGACGTTGATGGCGACGGTTATCCCGACATCGTGTTCGGCAGTTTCGATCTGCATGTTTGGGCAATAGACCGCAACTGCAACCCACTACCCGGTTTCCCGTACAACGTTGAAGACACGACGTGGTCGTCGCCGTCGCTCTACGACGTAGACGGCGATGGCCGGATGGAAATCTTCATTGGTTCCGACCAATACCCGGGCGGAGCAATTGACTGGGCCGGCGGTGAGTTCCGCGCTCTCGACTGGACTGCAACGGGAGTTCGTGAGCTTTGGAAAAACCGCACTAGCGACGTTTTCACTGCAAGCTCCGCCATCGGCGACATTGACGGAGACGGACGCCTTGAGGTGGTGACCGGAGCCGGGAACTTCTACGGACAACCCGATGGAACCCGTTTTTATGCATGGCACATCGATGACGGTTCGACCGTTCCCGAATGGCCGCAAACCACCGGCGGACCAACGAGATCTTCCCCAGCGCTGGTCGATCTCACCGGTGATGGTGTCCCCGAAGTGGTTGGTGCAAGCAGCGACGGGTACGTGCGCGCGTGGCGCGGCAGCGGCACGTTGTTATGGACGCGCGCACCGATTCCGAATTGCTGCGTTACCCCTGGGCCGATAACTGCCTCGCCGATCGCAGCTGACGTAAACGGCGACGGGACGCAAGACATCATCATCGGGAACAACTGGTCGCTCTACGTCCTCGACGGCCGAAACGGCGCAACGCTCTACGGTCCGCTCTCTGGAGAGAACGCGGGCACTGGCGGCTACTCGTATGAAGCAGCAGCTGCAGTCGGCGACATTCCTGGACTTGGACGCATCCTGGTGACCGCTGGTTTTGCGGGCAACTCACAACCCACACTGATCGCGGCGTACACAATCTCCGCTACGGGATCGTTGCAATGGCCGATGTTTCGGAAAACCTCAACGCGCATTGGTGCACCGCCGAGCGGCGGCAATCCGCTCCCGCCTGGATACTGCAGGGCGAATTCAAACCCGTCTGGTACGTCGAATACGAACTCTGCAAATGGCTATTGGATGGTCGCGCGTGATGGCGGAATCTTCACGTTTGGCGGATCAACGTTTCACGGATCAACTGGAGCGATGCGTTTGAACCAACCGGTCGTTGGCATGGCGCCGACACCGACCG
>JBMOIW010000113.1:0-4825 GCA_049317145.1 Acidimicrobiia bacterium | reverse complement strand
TTGCTAAACGGCGTAGCGACGGGTTTTGCGGTGGTGGTCGTCGACGCAATTGCTGGGGCCGCGGCTGTCGGTGATGCCGAACTGGCGGTCGGGTCCGGAACGAAGGTGTTGATGTCGTCGGCACCAGTCTGGCCGGTTGCGGCCTGGAGGAACTCGCGGGGAAGGCTGAGTCCCAGGTTGACGCTCAGCCATTTCACGGGAGTCATGACAACGACCGCAACATTACGTTTCCAACCTGGAGGTTGGTTGCGCGCGGTTTTGTAGAGACCAGGTGCGTTGAGCACTGTGCCGATGAGGAGCGCAACGAGGACAACGAGAATTGCGTACCCCGCTGCCATCGGGCGCCGACCTTCGATCGTGGCGGGTGCCGAGCGTGCGTGGGCTCGGGCACGGGACCTCGGGACGAGGTCGCTGGCGTGGCGTTCCGCCGCAGTCGTATGGGTTGCCGGGGACATTGCGCCGGATCCTACCGGCCGGTTGGCGTGATCGTCCGGGCAGATCCGCACTCGGCAGAACCGGTCGAGGGGCCCTGTGCTCGGGCGTGTTGGGGCTGCAAGCAGCCCGCGAATTCGGGTGGAGCGGTCCTTTCGTTTTCGTCCTGGTCGATAGGACAAGGGTGACGATGGCACGCGAGGGTCGCGCAGCCACCCTGCGATCCGCACGCGGGAGCGCGGTGTTGGTTGCGGTACTTGTCGCTTTTGCTGCGGCGGGGTTTGCGCGCGCAGCAGAAGCGGCGCGGCCGCGCGCAACGAATCCGCAAACTGCATGCGAGCGGGGCGTGTATCAGTTGGAAAACCCGGGCTTCGAAGCCGTCTCGCTTGGATCCGATTTGATGCGGTTCTTTCCTCAGAACGAATTCCCAGCTTGGTCGACGACCGCGCCTGACGGGATGATCGAGGTTTGGCAATCGGGATTCAGCGAAGTGTCAGCAGCGGAAGGCAGCAAGTTCATTGAGTTGAACGCGAATTTCGTCGCTGCGATTTATCAGGACGTCGCTACCGAACCGGGCACGGTCATCACGTGGAGCTTGTCGCACCGGGGTCGCATGGGCACAGACACGATGCGGGTGCTCATTGGAAAGCCATCCCAGACCCTGGTGCAACAATCGCAGTTTTCCGATGGCACATCGGCCTGGGGACGCCATAGTGGGACGTATGTCGTGCCGGTGGGACAAACGTGTACGCGATTCCAATTCGAGTCACTCCCTTCGGCGGGAAGCGCGCCCTCGGTTGGGAACTTTCTCGACGCCATCTCGTTTGGTGCCCCGGCAAACATCGTTTCGTCGCTCAACGTTGCGCCAAACGGACCGGTAAACGTCGGCGCAACGCTCGGGTACACGGTAAGCGCGCACAACGATGGAGGAAGCGCGACGCGCAACGCGGTTGTCAGTGCGGTCTTGCCGGTCGGGGTGACCTTTGTTCCTGGCTCGATCACGATGGACACTGGGAATGGTGTAGTCGCCGTGCCGGACAGCGCATATGACGCAAACACGCGCACGATTTCTGTGCAGCTTGTGGGCTCGAGTGGCGCGGCCGGCGTAATCGAGCCGGGCCAGACGGCATCGTTGACGTTTGATGCCGTTGTGGACTCCGGTGCCGCCGGTGGAGTGCTTGCTCCCACGGCGACGGTGACTTCCACCGACGGACAGGGCGTCGTTACCAGCGGAGCCACTGCGCCGGCGACGACCGTCGTGAACACCAGTACCGACGTTCTGATAACGCTGGATGCAACGGGCTCAGCGCAGGCGGGCGACGCAGTATCGATCACCGCGACGGTGGCAAACGCGGGACCACTCTCTGCGTTCATTGGCCCGAATGGCGAAGCGGCAGCAACCGCAGTCATCTCCGTGCCGAGCGCAATTGTGGTGACACCAGCCAGCGTGCCGGCGGAGTGTGTGCAGGCCGGACAGGTCTTTACCTGTACACGCACCACAACGCTTCCGGTCACCGTAAGTTCGCCGTCACTTACGTGGAAGCTGCCATTCGCCGGAACAATAAGTCCGAGTGCCGTGCCAGCAACACTGATAACAACTGCAATTGTGTCGTCGTATTCCTCAGATTTTTCGCTCGGCAACAACAGCGTGTCGGCCGCTACCGTCATCGTGCCGCCGGTACCGGCAACCTTGCAGGTTGTAAAAAACGTTCTGACGCCGACGGTCACTGCGGGAAATTCGGCATCAATCAATATCAAGGTCACGAATACTGGACAGCTTGCGACGAACAGCGTCACGTTGACCGACACAATCCCAACCGGATTTACCGTTACCTCGGCAACCCCAACGGTTGGTTCCTGTGTGGTTGGCACGGCGGTGACGTGCGCGCTTGGGGTGCTTACCGGTGGGCAGTCGATCACCGTGCAAATTGCGGGCACAACCGATGCCGGCCTCGCCGCCGGGAGTGTGTTGGCGGACACAGCGACGGCAACCGACGGCACCACGAGCGATACGGATACGGGAACCATCTCGACGCTTGCCGCATCACATTTAGTGACGACGAAGGAAGTCACCGGAGAGTCCGTTGTGGACAAACCGGTGACGTATTTGGTGACCGTCACCAATCTCGGTCCGTCGGCAGCAGCGAATGCAGAATTCGAAGATGTGCTTCCAGCGGGAACAACCCTGGTGAGTACGCCTGCCGGGTGTGCGCAAGTCGGGCAGAAGCTCACGTGCGCGTTGGGCAAACTCGCGGTAGGACAAGCCAGTGCCGTGACCTACCAACTCAACGTGCCGGCAGGCGGAACAATCACCAATGCGGTTTCTGCATCGTCGGACTCGACCCCGGTGAACGCATCCGATGCGTCGACTTCGGTTGATACCAAAGTACGTACTGATGCGGATGTGCGGATTGAACAAATTGCAAGCAAGTCCGTGATGCAAAGCGGCGATACGGTCGAACTGCAATTTCGTGTGACAAACGACGGGCCGGTGGCGGCGTCGGGTATCACGGTGACGAATACGGCGCCTGCGGGATTGGAGTACCTCACCGGTCGAGCCGGGGGCAACCCACTGCAGCCCGGCCAACCAGTGTTTTGGGATGTCGGCACCCTCGCATCCGGAGCAACGGTTTCCGCAGGAATTACCGCACGATTAACCGGTAAGCCCGGCGACTACATAAATACGGTCACTGCGCAGGAGACGCAGGTCGATCCCGCGAGTCAGAACAACTCCGCGTCCGTAACGCTTTCTATCCGTGAGGCAGTTGCGACAACGACTACAACAACCGGGGTGCCGAATCCTCCGGAAGCAGAAAGCGCGGAAAGTGCGTCGCAATCGTCCGGCGCGTTGCGAGTCGCCGGTGCCCGCCTTGCGCAAACCGGTTCAAGCATCACCAGTGCCTTGGGAATTGGACTGGCGCTCTCCGTTGGAGGAGCGATGCTCATGTGGGCAGTTCGACGCCGAGACGAGGGCTGCGGTCCATAGCGCCGACGGCCCAGCTGGACCTTCTACGACCTTAGAACATGTGCAGCGCAGCGGTGGGGGCTTGCATACTCGGACTACGGATCGTTTGCCGACGCGCCGTCTCGTTTGCTCGATGATGCTCTCCTGCACGCGAAGTATGCGGCCGCCGGCCTTGCGTACGTGCAGGAATGGTTTGGTTGGGAATCAATTATTCCGCGCTATCGACGCCTTCTTGAAGACATTGTGAGTCATCGCAGTCGCTCCGAGGCCACTTCGAAATTGTGTTGCGTGTAAGCCAGGCTGCGTATGCAAAGACGGCTACGAGAATTGCGAAGTTCCAAGCGCCGAGTGATGGTGTCGGCACCGGAGGCGGCGCAGTGCTACCGGGCGAAGTTATTGGTGGTCTGCGTCGGTAACGTCGGTGCGGGCCGGAACGCTCGCTCGTTCTGCGGCACTGCGCCGATATATGTCAATGGGAGGGAGGTCCACGCATCTGGTCGTGATTGGCCGACCACCTCCAGTGCGCCGGTGTCGTTGATGCGTACGTATTTCACGACATCATCGATTGGATCGAAGGTGGTCGGTGGAACTCCCGGAATGGCAATGGTCACGTGGAGGTGGTTGCCTTCCCGGATCAGGTGGTATTGCGTCCCGCTTTCCGTTGCGAAGAACATCGGTGTACCGGCACGGAGTGTCTCGTTGACCCTCTTGCTGTCGGACGCCCGAGGTGATGCTGCGACCGGCATGTGCCCGAGGACGGGACCAAGTTCCGGGATACGACCAAGCGCGATTTCGCGAATTGGTATGTGCATGCCGGATTGAATCGCCTGTTCCGTCTCGTCAAGCAGATTCACGCGGTTGAGGGAAACCTTGCCGTCGTCCAGGAGTGCGCGCATTGCGCACAGGTGATCGAAACACTCGCGCAGTTGTTCCGGGGTCGCGGCCGTTGGCTCTCCCCTCGGGGCCGTTGCGTCAAAGTTCATTGCAGCTGCCTCGACGAGCTCGTACGAAAGATATTCCTGAAGCGCAGTGCGCATGAGGCCAACGCGGGGATCCAGTTGGATCTCCGGATTGGCCAAAAGGACGTCTTCGGCGAATTCGGTGATGAGACCTGGGTGGAGCGCCAAGATCGCTCGTGCCTGTTTGTCGGCGTCGCTAATTGAGCGGCGGGCGCTTCGATACAGCCCGCTGTATTGCTCGTCGTCCACGCCGTGCGGAAATCGAATGTGGTGCTCGGCGCGGAGATATACCCCGGGGACAAGCTCGTGCTCGTCTGCAATGGGGTCCGTGGTTCGCGCTGCCGAGAGGGACACGACGAGTTGGCGCAGCGCGTCAGCATTGAGGCCGGGTGGGAGGTAGATCGTGATGCCTTTACGCTGTTGCTGAGACGTGTCTCCGGTGAGTGGGGCGCTGAGCAGCTTGGCGGAA
>JBMOIW010000112.1:0-4847 GCA_049317145.1 Acidimicrobiia bacterium | reverse complement strand
CCGACTTACCGAACCGCCTACGAGCTCTTTACGCCCAATAAATCCGGACAACGCTCGCCCCCTACGTGTTACCGCGGCTGCTGGCACGTAGTTGGCCGGGGCTTCTTCTGCAGGTACCGTCAATTTCGTCCCTGCTGAAAGCGGTTTACAACCCGAAGGCCGTCATCCCGCACGCGGCGTCGCTGCGTCAGGCTTTCGCCCATTGCGCAAGATTCCTAACTGCTGCCTCCCGTAGGAGTCTGGGCCGTGTCTCAGTCCCAGTGTGGCTGGACATCCTCTCAGACCAGCTACCCGTCGTAGCCTTGGTGAGCCGTTACCTCACCAACAAGCTGATAGGCCGCGAGGCCATCCCGAAGCAGTAAACCTTTCTTCACCACACCATGCGATGCAGTGAAGACATCCGGTATTAGCACCGGTTTCCCGGTGTTATTCCAGACTTCGGGGCAGGTTCCTCACGTGATACTCACCCGTTCGCCACTAGAGCTCCGAGAGCAAGCTCTCGAAGTCCCGTTCGACTTGCATGTTTTAAGCGCGCCGCCAGCGTTCGTCCTGAGCCAGGATCAAACTCTCCATCAAGACCTCGGCGCCTGGCGGCACCATATTGAGATCAGAGAGCTGCCGAACGAAGTCACAACTTCGAACGGCAGTGTTTGCACGGTTCGGATCTTTCGATCGTCTTCCGTGCGGAATTGGATTGGGTCAACCGATAATTCGGTTGCCCGCACTGGCTTTTGCCATCACTCTTTCGTTTTCAAGGAACAGCTGCCCGAGCGCACCGCAAGAAAACCTTGCGAAACCTCGAGAAGACACACTCTCTCGTCGTTGGAGCCCGAGAGCGTCCGTGTCAAACGCCGGAGAGACCCGAAAGGTTCCCCGGCGGGGCCGTCATAGTAAGCACGGTTCGTAACTGTGTCAAACCCGCCCTGGAAAACTTTCATTCCCGGGTGGGCGGAGAACCATACACCTAGTGACGGTGGGCCGTGCAAGTCGGGTGGCAAAACGCTTGCGACGCCAGACAATCCGACCACCCGCTACGCTCCCGCACCCATGGGAAGCGGCGGACGCAAAAAGGGCTCACACCACCTGCCAAAGGTCGGTACACCTCAAAACCAACACTTCGAGCATCACCACGAACGTGAAGCGGTGCTCGAAAACTTTGGGATCGATCCCCAGCACGTCAATCCAATAATCAAGTGGATTGTTGTTGCGGTGATTGTGGTCCTCGCAGCGAGCGCTGCACTTTCGCTCGCACTCTTCACCTGATCCAACGGATCACTGCGCTTCGATCATTGCGCCTTGATCACAATGATCCGAGCACTGCGTTACTGGACGCGTACAACCGCCCAGTTGCGTCGACCAACCTGAAGTGTTGCTCCGTCGAGCGCCGACGCCGTCATCACACAGTCCGGGTCGCCGACTTTTTCGTCGTTCACGCGTACCGCGCCTTGTTCGAGCATCCGGCGTCCGTCTTTGTTAGAAGACACGAGTCCGCATAGCGCCAACACTTTGGCGAGGCGCACGCCCTCGCCGTCGAACTCGCTCGCAGCAAGCACATGCTCGGCAATGTCGGTAGGTCGCGCGTGGGATTTGAACACGCGATCAAATTCGGCTTCTGCGGTCTCGCCGGCACCGTCACCGTGATACAGGTCGATGATGGCGCGAGCCAGCATCCGCTTTGCGGCAACGGGCGCAAGCGCCCCGGACGCGAGTTCCGCAAGTGCTGCATCGATTCGATCAGGCGACCACCCGGTCGTGAGCGTGAAATAGCTCGGCATAAGTGCATCGCTGATGCTCATCACTTTGCCGAACATTTCGTTGGGGGTTTCGGTAATCCCGATGTAGTTGTCGAGCGACTTACTCATCTTGTTAACGCCATCGAGCCCGACGAGCAGCGGCATGGTCATCACGACCTGTGCTTCTTGCCCTTCTTGTTCTTGCAACGGCCGACCCATCAGGTTGTTGAACAACTGATCGGTACCACCAAGCTCGACGTCGGCTTGCACCATCACCGAGTCCCAACCCTGCATTAACGGGTACAGCAACTCCATCACCGAAATCGGGATTCCGCCGGCGTACCGCTTCGCGAAATCGTCGCGCTCAAGCATGCGCGCCACCGTGGTACGAGAAGCCAGGTTGAGGACACCCGCAAGATCCATCGAGGCCAACCACTCGGAGTTGCGACGGATCTCGAGACGTTCAGAACTCAAGATCGCCAGCAACTGCTCGAAGTAACTCTCGGCATTCGCATCGACTTCGGCTTTCGAGAGCCGGGGCCGCGTTGCGGACTTACCCGAGGGGTCACCGATCTGTGCGGTTTGGTCACCGACGATGAGGACTGCAGTGTGGCCGTAATCCTGAAAACGGCGCAGCACGCGTAACACCACGGCGAACCCGAGATGAATGTCGGGCCGCGTGGGATCGATACCGAGCTTCACCCGTAGTGGTGTCCCACGCTCGAGCTTGCGACGCAGTTCGGCCTCAGAAATGAGGTCGACGCAGCCGTAGGTGAGGTTGCGGAGTTGTTCGTCCATGTCGCTCATGATCCAAAGACGCTACCAACTGGCGCTACGGGAACGAGTGAGTATTTTACGCCACTCACCCACCGATTCCCCGTCTCCGCGAAGCGCCACGGGCGCTCGGTAGCAGTACGAATCCCGATGCGCGGCCCGCATACGAGCTCGGGTGGCGGACCTTTGCGCGCAACAAGGCGCACGCGCCCGATGCTCACGTCGCAACCGTCAAGTGCTCGGTCGACGCCCAATGCTTGGGTACATCGAGCGGGCCCGGCGGTGAGATCAACATCACGCTTGACGCTTGACCGGCGCGCCCGAATGAGATCGATACCAGCGACTGGCTCGAGGGCCCGAATGAGCACTGCGGACGGTTCCCCAATCGGACCCGTGACCACATTCATGCACCAATGCATGCCGTACGTGAAATACACGTACCAATGGCCCGGCGGCCCGAACATCACGGCGTTGCGTTGCGTGCGACCGCGGTACGCGTGACTCGCCGGGTCGTCGGCGCCGCCGTAGGCCTCCACCTCGACGATACGAGCGCAAATGCCGTCATCGGTCTCGATGGTTGCACCAATCAACGTTGGTGCAACCACGAGCGCCGCTGCGTCGAACGGAAATCCCACTGCAGAACCACCTACTCGATGGGCACGTCTTCGAAGAGCTCAACGGCGTGACCATCGGTGATGACATGCGTTTGAGCCTAGAACGCACTCCGGCGCTTGGAACGCGCAGGACGTCCGTAGCTTTGCCGACCCTGTCCGCCGTCGGCGGTGCCACGCTCAGCCTGCGACCGGCCCGCGTTGTTACGCGCGCCGCTCCGGCTTTGCCCACCACGCGCAGCAAAGCCGCCCTCCGCTCCGGAACGCTTGGCTCCGAACCGTCGAGGTTGATCAGAGCCAAACCGGTCGTTCCCCGTCCGCTCGTCTCGTGACCGGTCACGACGTGGTCGGTCATCACGCGCGGAACCTGCACGCGCACGGTCATTGCGTGGACGGTCGTCACGCGCACGGTCATTGCGTGGACGGTCGTCACGCGCACGGTCATTGCGTGGACGGTCGTCACGCGCACGGTCATTGCGGAATCGGTCGTCGTTAGAGCGTTCGCGATACGAGCGGTCATTTCGACCCCGGTCATCGCGAGATCGGGTGCGTTCGGGCTGAGCCGCACGCGCTCGACCGCTTCGGGCCTCCGAACGCCGAGCGCGTTCTGGTCGATCGCTCGGGCGAGCATTCATCGTGTCGATCGTGTGCGCAAGCGCCGGTCGCTGCTCGCCGCGCTCAGCAGCCTCGAGGGCATTGAGGTCCACGACATCGAAGCCGATGCTCATTTCCAACGTCCGCTGCAAGCGCTTTACTTGTCCGTTCTGATCCTTAGGAACAAGCGAAATCACCACACCGCGACGCCCGGCACGACCCGTACGGCCGGAGCGGTGGACGTAGTCCTTTGAGTCGGCCGGCGGATCGAAGTGAATCACGGCAGCAACGTCATCGACGTGAATCCCACGGGCCGCAACATCGGTCGCAACCAACGCATTCGCTCGGCCGTTCCGGAACTGCTCAAGGGCGCGATCCCGCTGGGCCTGCGATCGATCGCCGTGAATGGCAACGGCCAGCGCACCCGTACGGTTCATCTGCTCGGCCACACGCTCGGCGCCGTGCTTGGTGCGACAAAACACCACCGTTGGACCGACACGGTCCACGATTGCCGATGCAACCGCGACACGATCCGCGCGCTCCAAACTCCAGAAGAGGTGCTCGACATCCGATGCCTCATCACTGTCGGTCACGAACTCGTGGCGAACCGGATCGTTTTGGTACTTGCGGACCAACACATCGACATCACCATCGAGCGTTGCCGAAAACAACAACGTCTTGCGATCGGCCGGACATTGATCCAACAGTTCGCGCACCGCAGGCAAGAAGCCCATGTCGGCCATGCGGTCGGCTTCATCGAGCACGACCATATCGATGCCGTCGAGGCGCAACTGGTTCTGATTGATCAGGTCAGTCAATCGCCCCGGGCACGCAACGACAATGTCAACCCCGCGTCGCAGTGCCGCAACTTGGCGCGACTGAGCGACACCGCCGAAGATGGCATCGATACGCGGCCCTTCACGTCCGGCCAACGCCCGCAGCTCGTTGCACACCTGGGTCGCCAACTCTCGGGTCGGCACCAACACCAACCGGCGCGGTCGTTTTGGCTTGGCGCGTCGGCAGTCCACAACGAGTGGAATACCAAACGCAATCGTCTTGCCCGAACCCGTCGGCGCTCGACCAGATACGTCGCGGCCCGCAAGGCCGTCACGCAGGGTCAAGGCCTGGATGGGGA
>JBMOIW010000111.1:0-5244 GCA_049317145.1 Acidimicrobiia bacterium | reverse complement strand
CGTAACGACCGCAAGCTTCCGGTCGATATCTGGTACCCCGCCGATCCACGGAGTGCAGCTACCGCATCGAAAGCGACGTATACGTTCATTCCCGGACTGTCGATGCCGTCGACGCATGCGGTGAATGAACCGATGTTGGCGACAGGTCGTTTTCCGGTCGTGGTCTATTCCCATGGTTCGAGTGGATTTCGGTACGTCTCGTCATTTCTGACCGAGCATCTCGCCAGTCATGGGTTCATCGTTGTTGCTCCGGATCACGTGGGGAATACTGCGATCGATGTGTTCCTCGGAAACGCGGTTTCTGAGCAGGCCAATGCGGAAATGCGTCCGCTCGACGTGTCGTTTGTGCTCGACAACGTGCTCGCCGAGAGCGACGTTAATCCGGTGCGCGCCCACGTCGATCGGCAGCGGGTCGGGGTTATCGGGCACTCGTTTGGTGGGTACACCGCAATGTCAACGGTTGCCGGATCGTCGACACGTCCCGCCGATGCGAGAGTCAAGGCCATTGTTGGCATGGCTCCGTACACACGCTCGCTCGATGATGCGACCCTCGCCAACGTGCGGGTGCCAGCCCTGCTTATGACCGGCACGAAAGACACTGTGACCCCGATTGTGGTGGACACGACGCGCCCGTGGGATCGCATTGCGGGCCGTCCCTTGTATCGCGTGGATCTCCTGGACGCTGGTCATCAGAGTTTCACGGACGCATGCGCATACGTTCCCATTGTGAAGGCGGCCGGTGATCTCCCGGCTGGGATTGCGAGCTATGCCGAGAGCACTGCTGCGCAAGGATGTGGTCCCGGGCTTATGGATATTTCGCAGGCCCAGCTGGAGATCAACAAGTACATCACTGCGTTCTTGGGGGCCTACGTTGCCGGAAACACCAACGCGAAGCAGTACTTGGTGTCGGATCCACCGTTGGTAACGGTGCAAGAAAAGCGAGCGTAAGCGCTACATCTTGCGCCGGGCGCGGTACTCGGCGATGGCCTCATGGTGATCGACAATCGGTGCTGGGTATGCGAGCGCTTCTTGTACGGCGGGTGCAAGCAAATGCGGTTCATGAATCGCTTTGCCGTGCACTGCATGGAGTTCGGGCACGTACCGGCGGATGTATTCGCCATTCGGGTCGAATCGTTGCCCCTGCACCGTGGGGTTGAAAATGCGATGCGGGTTGGTGTCGGTGCCGGTGCCAGCGGTCCATTGCCAGTTGAGGTTGTTGGACGCAATGTCGCCGTCGATGAGCCAATCAAGAAAGTGTGCCGCGCCGACGCGCCAGTCGATCCCGAGGTCTTTGGTGAGAAACGACGCAACGATCATACGGGTGCGGTTGTGCATGAACCCTTCGCGCTGTAGTTGGCGCATGCCAGCATCGACGACGGGAAATCCGGTCTGACCTGCTTTCCATGCCTCAAGCGCATCCGGGTCGGTATTCCAATAGTCGCCGCGATGTTTGTAGTCCGCCCAGGCCGCATCGGGGCGGGCCGCGAGAACTTGTTGGTAGAAGTCACGCCAGCACAATTGGCGGATGAACGGTTCGGCGCCAGGACGTCCCCGCAACTTGTGCACGATCTCCGTTGGGGAGATGCAACCGAAATGCAAGTAGGGGCTGAGGCGCGACGTGCGATCGCCGGGAAGGTCGTTGTGGATCTCGTCGTAGACGGCGAGGTCTGTCTTGACCCAGGCGTTGAGCCGTGCGCGCGCAACAAGTTCGCCGCCGCGCATGACTTCCGGGGATTGCGAACCACGAACGAGCGCGTCGATCGTGGGAAGGGGGTTTGGCGAAACGTTGGGCGGGAGTGCGAGGCGCTTGGGGGTGCGCGCAATTGCGCGCAGCGGTACGGCCTCCCACGCGCGCCAGTACGGCGTGAAGACTTTGAAGTGATCTCCGCCCCCCGACGGAGAAACGGCACCCGGGGTGACGACGTTGATACCTGGGTGCACATGGAGCGCAATGCGCGCCTGAGCACACGCGTCTTCGAGCGCTCGGTAACGCTTCGTGGCGTAGGCGCTCGTATCGAGCGACAAATGAATCTCCTGCGCACCGGTGTCGTGCACAAGGCGCATCACTTCGTCGACCCAGACGCCTTGGCGCGTCATGAGTGCGGCACCGAGTTCACGGAGTTGTGCGTCGAGGTCGGCGAGCGCATCGAGGAGAAACCCGGTTCGATTCGCGCAGTTGAAGGACGACTGCAGGATTGAGGCGTCAAAGATAAACGCGGGCACGACGTGCTCAGCGGCTGCCGCGGCCGCGAGCGCGGGGTGATCCCCGATACGAAGGTCGCGAGAAAAAACAACAAGTGCAGTGTTCACGCTTCTGCTCCCGAGTTGTGGGTTGAGTTCGAGAATCGTTGGGCCAAGCCATCGGCGATGCGCGCCAGCCCGCAGCACTGCCCGCGTTCAATTTGGCGGAACGGACGACCCGAGCGACTCACCAGCAGCGTGGCACGCGTCGCGTCGAGGGGCGCAACGAGAAGGTCCGAGGGTCCGGCAGCACCCGACGCCACGAGCGGCGATGCACTGACGCCGGCGTTGAGCGCCAGGACTTGATCGGCCGATGGAACCGGGCCTGCGGTACGCAAGATGTCTCGGTGAGTGACGAGCGCAACCCATTCCGCGGTGAACTCTTGGGCAACGAGGTCGACCAACGAGGACCATAAGGTCTCGCGGTCGGTGGCGCGTACGAGTGCCTCTGCGGACGCAAGTGCATCGAGGAGCGGTTCGGGGTGAGCGTCGACCGGGCGTGCTTCTTCGACGGCGGCGCCGTCCACCGCTTCGATTTCGCGAATCAGCAGCGGGACAACGTCCGCGTCATGTACGTCGATAAAAAATTCGTCGACCGCAACACTGCCGCTACGTTCCAGCACGTCGACGCCAACAATGTCACCTTGGACGGATGCAATGCGTTGCGCGACGGCACCCAACGCACCCGGGCGATCAGGGAGAAGAACTCGGACGACGAGATGCACGGCCATCGCCGCATCGTAGGTCGGGACACCACATTGTGGGTGATGCGGGTTATGGGTGATGAGCGCTTCGGCGCATTGCTCCGTAGACTGACCGTCATGACCGAGCGCATCGGAATTCTCGGCGGTACGTTTGACCCCATCCACAACGGGCATCTTTTTGCAGCATGCACGGTGCGACGCGCCCTCGAATTAGACCGTCTGATGCTCGTCGTCGCCGGTGATCCCTGGCAGAAGACGGGCACGGTACAAGCCTCCGCTCGTGATCGCCTCTCCCTCGTGGAGCATGCGGTTATAGGCGTAGAGGGGGTTGCGGCGAGCGCGCTCGAAGTCGATCGAACCGGTCCGACATATACCGTGGACACACTCGAAACACTGCACGCGCCCGATCGGCATCTGTTCTTGATCTTGGGCGCCGATGCTGCAGCCGGACTACCGACCTGGCGTGATCCGGAACGGATTCGCAAACTCGCCACGCTGGTCATTGTCGAACGCGGTGACACGCCCGTGGCACGTACGATTACTGAAGCAGCAGTACACGTACCGATGTTGCGCCTCGATATTTCATCCTCGGATATACGCCGGCGCATTGCGCAAGGGGAGCCCATCGACGGATTGGTACCGGAGTCGGTGGTGCACCGGATTGCAGAACTTGGGCTCTACACTGGTGGGGAATGGTGAAGGCGCCGGCCGACCCCGATCTCCGTGCTCAAGAAGACCTCAGTAAAGCGTTCTGGGGGCGTAGCGACCTGCGGGCCGATAAGCGAGCGGCTGGCCGGGTGGACCGTAACAATCGGTCGTATGTTGGGCGTTCGCCTCGTCGTCGCCCCCGGCGCGGCCGAACCTTTGCTGCGCTAGTCGTAGTGGCAGCCCTCATTGGTACGGTGATCGCCGGTGGCTGGTGGTGGCGTTCCCGTTCCCCCAAATCCGATTCCGCCCCGAGCGCAGCGCTCGACGCAACCGCGTCGACGCCAGTCGCGCTTGCACCGGTGCCGACACAACCGGCTGCAGTCATCGCGCATCAGCGAAGCGACAATCGTCTCGATTGGGTTGCCGTGGTCGGAACGGATGGCGTCGGTGAGCGCAGTGCGGTGCTGTTCATCCCGACCACAACCCAAATTGAGGTGCCAGCGATTGGGCTGCAGCAAGTGGCGGAGTTGCAGCGACTCGGAGGGCTGCCCGTTATCGACCTGGCGGTGCGCAACACCCTGGGGGTAGCGACGGACCGGTCGGCGATTCTTGACGACGCTGCGCTCGCTGCGATGTTCGAACCCGCGGGACCGCTGCTTGTCACCCTGCGCCGCCCGGTTGCTATTGCGCAGCCGCCGTTGCAGTTGGCTATGGGTTCACAGACGATTAGTCCCAGCCAAGCGGCGGCACTCATGGTTGGTGCGCCTACGGACATGAGCGAACTCGACCGCCTCGACGTCGTGCGCACCGTGATGCTGGCGTGGATGGAAGCACTGCGCAATGGCGACCGTGGTGCCGTGACCGCGCAGCGCGTGCCCGCCGCGGCACCATTGGTTGCAGCCGCGCGGCCCACGGCGCAGGTCGAGACGATCCCGGTCGACACCCTCACGATGAGTGCTGAGGAGCGGTACCAGGTTCGGACCTCGGAAGTTCCTTCGTTTATGGAGCGGGCCCTGCCCGATGCGCTTTACCGGACCGGCACTCGCCCCCGGATCGAGCTGCGGGGTAGTGACGATGTGTCGATGTTGCAGGCCGGAGCCTGCATTATTCGTGCCGGCGGCAATATTCGCCTTACCGGGCGGGGTCAACCTGCCGACACAACCAGTGTGGTGTTCTATCGCGAGCGAGGGGTGGAGACGGCCAGGCAAATGTTGGCGGCCGTGCGAACCGGTTCGCTCAAGCGCGCAGATCGCGATCTCGATTTGGTCGATGTGACCGTCGAGATCGGAAAGGACTTCAACGGGTGTTCGTGACACGGGAATGCATCTGCCACCGGCACACGTTGAAGCGTCCCGAATGGGACCGAGCAGCGGGGGCTGAACGCCCACGGTGAGAGGAGCAGACACGGACACACAAACGATCACCCTATTGGCTGCCCAAGCAGCCGACGCCAAGAAAGCCCACGACATTGTGATCAAAGATGTCGGCGACATTTTGGCGGTGACCGAACACTTCGTCATTGCGTCAGCACCAAACACGCGACAGGTGCGCACCATCGTTGACACAATCATCGATCAGGTCCGCGTCGAAGGTGGGCGCACTCCTCGGAGTGTTGAAGGGCTCGATGATTTGCAATGGGTGCTCTTGGACT
>JBMOIW010000110.1:0-5262 GCA_049317145.1 Acidimicrobiia bacterium | reverse complement strand
ATTTCGCCGAGTACGCAAGGATCGCAGCGTCGAGAAACCCTGCACTATCGAGCCCGGCGCGAATTGCGGCGACCTGACCATCCATCATGCCGGAAGGGGCAATGACATCGGCTCCGGCACTTGCCTGCGCAATTGCCGTTGCGCCATACCGCTCGAGCGTTGCGTCGTTGTCGACTGTTCCGCTCGAAGTGAGTATCCCGCAGTGGCCATGATCCGTGAACTCGTCGAGACAGGTATCGGCCATGAGCACCATGGCGTCGCCGACTTCATCGCGCAGCGACCGCAGGGCAATTTGGATGACACCGTTGGGATCGTCGGCACCCGAACCCACCGCGTCTTTGCGGGCCGGAATCCCGAACAATATGACCGCCGGAATACCAAGTTCCTTCAACGCGCGGGCTTCTTTGCGCAGGCTCTCTTGGGTGTGTTGCACGACTCCTGGCATCGACCGCACCGGCTCAGGCTGGGTGATGCCTTCTTTGACAAACAGTGGTGCCACAAGGTCATCGATGCGTAGCGGAGTCTCGTTGACGAGTCGGCGCAGCGCAGCATTACGGCGGAGTCGGCGAGGGCGGTGTTCAGGAAACGTCACGGGGCGAATCCTATCGAGGGCCTCGTCAGACCGGGTTATCCGCAATGCATTTGACCACGGCGGCAACCAGCCCTTCGATGGTGTGCGGATCGGCTTCGACATCGACGTGGAGTCCCTGGGCTCGGGCCGTCGCGGACGTCACCGGTCCGATCGATGCAACCAACGGCGCCGGTACCGGCCATGTCCCGACTGCCGCGCATGCGTTGATGACCGTCGAAGACGAGGTGAATGTGATGCAGTCCACCGCGCCGGATTGCACCGCAGCCAATGCGGCCGGGTCGGGCGCAGCGGTTTCGGTGCGGTACACGGAAAGCACCTCGACCTCCCAATCTTTGGCGCGCAAACCCTCAGGCAATACATCGCGGGCTTGTTCGGCCCGGGCGAGCAACACCCGGCCGGGCCCGTCGGGGAACGCCGAAAGCAGCGACTCCGCGACAAAGCGGTCGGGCACCAGATCGACAGTGATGCCGCGCTCCGCAAACGCAGCTGCCGTGCCTGGCCCGATGGCTGCGATATGCATTCCGGCCAGCGCCCGTGCATCGAGCCCGGCGGGGCGAATCCCCCGATCAAAGAGCGCGGCCACGCCGTTCGCCGAGGTGCACACCAACCAATCGAAGGACTTGAGATCCGGTAGCGCAAATGCGTTCGGGACAATCGTGATCGCCGGCAGTTCGAGCACTTCGGCCCCGAGCGCCTCGAGCGCGGTGCGCAGTTCACTCGCTTGCTCACGAGCACGAGTCACAACGATGCGGCGACCAAAGAGCGGCCGTTGTTCGAACCACGCGTAATCCAGTGCGGCAACGGCGCCGACGATGATTGCGCTCGGCGACGCAAATCCGGCATCCGCAGCCGCAGCAAGTGTCGTACGAATCGTGCGCTGATCCGGACGCGTGCCGTTACGGACTGCGGCCACCGGCGTGTCCGGTGCCAATCCGCCTGCCATGAGTCGGTCGGCAATCGCGCGGATGTGACCAACCCCCATCAAGATCACCAAGGTGCCGCCCACCCGCGCAAGCGCTTCCCAGTCGACATCAGTGCGACCTTTGGCCGGATCTTCATGCCCAGTGACAATCGTGACGTGAGTGCTGAGCCCTCGGTGCGTTACCGGAATTCCGGCGTACGCGGCCGCAGCGATTGCACTCGTGATTCCCGGAATTACTTCGAACGCCACACCGGCCCGTCGCAATTCGTCTGCTTCTTCGCCGCCGCGACCAAAGATGTAGGGATCACCGCCTTTGAGACGAACTACCTCGTCGTACTGGGTGCCGCGCGCAACGAGCACTGCATTGATCTCGGCTTGCGTCATTTCGGCAAAACCCGGGCCTTTGCCGACGTAGATGCGCTCCGCGTCGTCGGGCACCAGCGTCAATAATGCCGGCGCTGCTAACCGGTCGTAGACCACGCATTGTGCGCGCCGCAGCACCTCGGCGCCGCGTACTGTCAATAGATCTGGGTCACCTGGCCCCGCACCCAACAAGTACACGGTCACGGGCGGGCTCCGGACTCGAGCAGTGCGGCACCACCGTGTGCAAGCAGCGCCGCAGCAACACGCCGGCCGAACGCATCGGCGAGTTCGTTGTCCTCGGCGCGCTCCTGGACACTGATTGCTGTCTCACCATCGAGTGAGCCCAAGAATGCGTCAAACACCAGTGCGTCATCGTCACGACGGGCCCAACCACCACACGGAAGCGTGCAACCACCGCCCAACATATCGAGGAACGCTCGCTCTGCAGTGAGCGCATCGCGCACTTCTGGGGAATCAATAGGTGCAAGGCGCGCAATGGTTGCTGTGTCATCAGCACGACATTCGACCGCAAGGGCGCCCTGGCCCACCTGCGGAACCATCACGGCAGCAGAAAGCACTTCGGCTGCGTCGGTCGTGCGTTCAAGTCGCTCGAGCGCCGCATAGGCAACGACGCCCGCTCCCGTTGCCCTTGCCCGTGTTATGCGCGTATCGATATTGCCGCGCAGCTCCACAAAAGTAAGGTCCGGACGCAGTGCGGCGAGTTGCGCCCGACGGCGAACCGAGCCGGTTGCAACGGTTGCTCCCGAGGGAAGCTCGGCCAGCGCAGCGCCGACGAGAGCGTCCCGCACATCCGCGCGTTCAGGAAAGGCCGCCAAACACATTGCGTCATGGGTTCGAGCCGGAAGATCTTTCGCCGAGTGCACTGCGACGTCAGCCTCACCGCGCAACACTGCGGTTTGGATCGCGGCCGTAAACACCCCGACTCCACCGATCTCGTGGATCGGGACATCGGGGCGCTGGTCCCCTTCGGAAGCCACGATTACGAGCGCAAATGGCTCGCCGAGCAGTGCACCGACGCGCGCTGCCTGCCAACGGGCTAGCACGCTTCCACGGGTCGCAATGCGAATGGGTTGCCCGTTGCTCATGGCGTGTCCGTCGCTCCAGGCTCGCTGTCGTCGAGCGCGAAGAGATCGACGAGCGCGTCGGCGAACAGTTCGCCGCGCGTGGTGCCGGCGCCAGCCTTTAACCGCACCATCGGTTCGTGCAGCAACTTATTGACAACGGACTCAACCACCGCTTCAAGGGCCGCCCGTTGCTCAGGATCGAGCGACGCAAGCCGAGCGCTGAACCGCTCAAATTCTCCGGCCTGTACCGCCAGGCTCTTGGACTGAAGCGCAGCAATGACCGGCGCAACGGCGCGACCGCTGTGATCGGCGCGATATCGATCGAGAGCATCGCGCACAATCCCGCGTACGTCGTCCAGCGCCGCAGTGCGCTGGACGAGCCAGCCGTCAACAACGCGGTGCAACGCATCCATATCGAGCAGCGTTACTCCCGGAAGATCGCCAACTGCCGGGTCGATGTCCCGAGGGATGGCAACGTCAACGATCAGCAACGGGCGCTCATCCCGTTCGGCAACGACAGAAGCAAGGTCACCGCGATCGAGTAACACGGTGGTCGCGCCGGTCGAAGCCAACAACACGTCAGCGTCGCGCAGTGCGCTTGGAACCTCCGCAAGACTGATCACCTGACCATCGACGGCTTCGGCGAGTGCAGCGGCGTGTTCTGGTGTTCGATTAGCAATCGTGATGTCGTTCGCACCCGCGGCGCGCAACGCGTGCACAATGCCAGCCCCGATTTCGCCAGCCCCAAGGACCAATACCCTTCGGTCCTGCAACGATCCGAGTACATCCTCGGCCAGCGCAACCGCTGCCGCCGATACAGACACTGCGTATTGTCCGATGGCCGTCTCGGTGCGAGCACGCTTACCGGTTTCGAGCGCGTGGCGAAATGCGCGCGCGATCCCCGCACCGGCAGTGCCTTCGTCAACCGCGGCGCGCCAGGCGCGCCGTGTCTGTCCGAGAATCTCTCCTTCGCCGACAACAAGCGAATCCATTCCGGCAGCGACGCTGAACAGATGTGCGAGCGCCGCGTCGTCGTAGTAGGTGTAAAAGCCCTCCGGAGACGAACTTGGATCCACGCCTCGAGCGTCACGCAAAAACGCGAACACATCTTCGACCGCAGGATGGAAGCGAGTACAGATTGCGTACACCTCGGTGCGATTACACGTGGAGAGCACCGCCACTTCGGAGAGATGCTCACGGCGAATGAGATCAGCGAGCACTTTGGGGAGCGCGTCGGGACCAATCGCGACGCGCTCGAGCACATCGATTGCCACCGTAGTGTGATTGCACCCAACAACCATCAAGGACATGCGCGCAACAACTCCCGAGCGTCTTCGATCCGACCATCGCGGACCAAGTCGAGCACACCACCATCAAGGGCGTTGCGCCAATCACAGGATTCGGTCGGTACGCCTTGCGCTTTCAGCTCAGCTCGACGCTCGGCCACCAGGGCGCAGAGCTCGCCAAACTCAGGGCCAAGGTCGGCATCCAGGCGATCCCGCAACCAGGTCGTAAACGCCGGACTTTGTCCGTCGGTAGCAACACTGACGGTGATATCTCCACGCCGAATTACTGCAGCCCCCGACCAGGACGACACTTCGGGCAGCTCGGCCGCGTTGCACCACACGCGCCGCTCCTCCGCAGCGTTTGCAACGGCGCGCGCGACATCAGCGTTATCCGTTGCGGAACATACGAGCCACGCCTGGTCGAGGTCGGAGGGAAAGAACATCCGCTCGATCAACGTCACGCGCGCATCGGCTTCGAGTGCGCGCAACTCCGTTGACCAAATGGGTGCAACCACCGTGACATCCGTGGCTCCAGCCTCGAGCAGCGCCCGAACCTTTCGGTTCGCGATGCGGCCACCGCCAACCACCACGCACCGTCGGTGGGCGAGGTGCAAGGCGACGGGCAGGCTCACTTTGCGATCGCCTCGTATCCGACGTCGTGACTTTGGGTCATCTGGAACGACAAAATCTGCAACTCGGATGCCAGATCGACTTCGCGGATGTGCACGTCCGGCGGGCATTGCAATGCAACAGGAGCGAAATTCAGCAGCGACGTCACCCCCGTAGCGACAAAGCGGTCAGCGATCAACTGTGCAACTGCAGCCGGGGTTGCGATGATTCCGATGCCGACGCGCTCTGATGCGACGAGCGCTTCGAGCGCATCGACCGGGCGCACCTCAACCGATCCGGCCCGCGTACCGATTTTGCTGGGGTCGGAATCGCATACCGCAACGATACGGAACCCCTGTGGGGCAAAGCCGCTGAAATTGGCGAGCGCGCGCCCAAGGTTGCCGG
>JBMOIW010000109.1:0-5264 GCA_049317145.1 Acidimicrobiia bacterium | reverse complement strand
GAGCGCTCGTTCAGCGCGTTTGCGGTGCGGACGCGGACCACTTCGTGATTGTTCCGCTGTCCGTATCGTTGATCGTTAGATGTGTCGCGTCGCACGAGTAGGTCGCAGCACCGGTCAGGTTCCGCTCAATGCTGCGCGACGCGAACGCAGTAAATGCCTCTCCTGCCGGAACGTCGTTGAGCTTGATGATGAGGGAATTGTTGGTGACGGTGGTATCGAGGGCCGTCCCAGTGCGGACTGGGTTGGTATTGATCACGCCGGAAAGTCCGACCTTCTGCGGCGCATTCTGTGCGATACCGGCGAGCACGACATTGTCAAATTCGTACGACGCAGTTTGGTTGCTCAACGTAAGTGTCACGGTGCCCGACACCGCAACGTTCTTTGGGTCCTGGGCAGCATCAGAGCCAAGCAGTGCGCCCAGGCTCTCCTGAGTCAGACGCCAGTTGCCATTCGGACACTGGGCATTGCGAATGCTCTTGGCATTGCCGCATGCGCCACTGGTTATGGCAAGCGTGACAATGCAGGCGAGCACGACGAGTTGCTGACGGATTGGCGTACGAATCAAGTGGATTGGCATGCGAATGTTCCCGAGGAAGGCGGTTGTGCGAATGGTAGTGAGATTCGATCTCGTGGCTAGCGCGTGCGCGAGGCGCCATCGGGTCCAATGTGGTTGAGCCCCGGTGTTTGTTCGAGCCCGGCGATGAGCGTCGCTTTTTCCGCAGCGCTGAGGTTGGCGTCGGGGTGCGTGCCGAATCGTGTGAAGTAGCTCGGAGGCATCGAACCTTCGCGAATGACGTCGATGGTGTGACCAGCCTCGCCGCGTTGGGTTGCGAATGTGGAGTAGTTCACGCTTGCTCGACCTTCATCGATGTGGTGCTGCACGGTCCAAGAAATCGGCGCAACGTTGCTGTACCAGGGGTAATGCACTTCGTTGGAGTGGCAGCTAAAGCAGGCGCGAACCATGAGTGCGCGGGTTTCGGGATTCGCCCACTGCGGTTCGCCAGTGGTGGCTCCTGCCGCGTGGGTGCGCCCAAACGGGACAAGCTGAATTAACGCGAGCACCATGATGGTGGCGCCACCGACGAGCAGCATCAGCAACCGTGTATCGCGGCGATCGGCGGACGTCGGATTTGGGGCAGTTGCAGTGGGAGTACGGCGGTATGCAACGACAGTGAGGAGTGCAAATGCGAGGCCGATGATGGCCATGGCAACCAGCACAAAAAATGGTGCGCCACCAATTGCTAGGCCGAAAGCGCACCACAGGACCACCAGACCGGCGGCACAGAGCAAAACGATGCGGTGGTGGAGTGCAGTGGTTCCGGCACGGTGAAGCGCGGAGCGCCAGCGAGAAAGCATGAGCGCAGCCTAGGAGATGTGTGAGCTACCGGGGATCAGTCAGGCCGATGTGCAACCACATCGAGGAGCTCGCCGATCCGGTGGTGTTCTTCTGCCGGGTGACGCAGTGGACGTGAGCGTTGGATACGGTAGAAGTTGCGTCGACCTTCGCGCCGAACGGCAAGGTAGCCGGACTCTTCTAGTTCGGTAACAATTCGCTGGGCCGCGCGCTCGGTAATGCCTACACGCTCCGCGATATCGCGCAGGCGAAGGTCTGGTTCCGCATCGATTGCGAGCAGTACGTGGGCGTGGTTCGTAAGGAAGGTCCACGTCCCTTGCGGTAGTTCACCCATGGTTTCTCTTTGGTCGCGAGCGAGTGACAGTAGCACCGTGATTCCGGACATACTGTTCGTGTGCGCGAAGCGGGGTTGGCCGGTTGTCGCAGACCACCCCCATTCGCAAGGAAACGCCAACTTGCGTAATCGCACTGCAGAATTCGCTGCGGTGGATGTTGCCGACATCGCCCATGGAGTCCGTTGCCTCCGACGTCACTGGGTTCGGAAACACCTGCGTGAATGCGAGGTGGGCTGGGTATGGTGTCCGATATGGCACACGAGTTCGTAGCGCAAGACTTTGCGGGTCGGACCGCAGTTGTCACCGGAGCCGGGTCAGGAATCGGCCGAGCCACCGCGCTCGCGCTCGTTGCGCGTGGTGCGCACGTCGTTGCCGTCGATTGGGTTGCGGCCCGCCTCGAAGCGCTCGTTGTCGTTGGTAGTGCAGCCATTACGCCGGTGACGTGTGATCTCTCTGATGCGGAGAGTATTTCCACCATCATGGCTTCGACGAACGGCACAATCGACTGTTTGGTGAACAATGCCGGAGTAATGGACGGATTTTTGCCGCCCGCCGAAATTGATGACGCCACTTGGGAGAGCGTGTTCGCGATCAATCTCACCGCGGCAATGCGCCTGACACGCGCGGTACTCCCCGGAATGATCTCGATGCGGCGTGGGGCAATCGTGAACGTCTCCTCGGAAGCGAGCCTGCGCGGTTCCGTGTCCGGTGTTGCCTACTGCGCGTCGAAGCACGCGCTCAATGGGGTTACCAAGAGCGTTGCATTCTTTTATCGCTCGCACGGAATTCGCGCGAATGCAGTGCTGCCGGGTGGGGTACAGACCAATATTGAAGCTCCGTTTCTCTCGCCGTACGCCAGGGAGCAGCTTGTGCCCGTGTTGACCGCGACGATGCCACCGATCGCGCAACCAGAACAGGTTGCAAGCTGTATTGCGTGGTTGTTGAGCGATAGCGCCAGCAACGTCAACGGCGCGCTCGTTCCGTGCGACGGTGGGTGGTCGGTGCTCTAGCGGCGATTCGGCATTGAACGCTCGCCGCACGTGGCGCGCACAACATCCAGCGACTCCCATACTGGTTGCTATCGATTCCCGAAGAGGCGCCTCTCAGAATTTCGGCGGCTCGTCGTGCTCGTTCGCGCGCGATGCCCACGATGCGCGCGATGCCCACGATGCCCGCGATGCCAACGGTGAAACATGCCGTCACGCAATACACGCGACGGCGCTCTGGGTGCCGACGGATCCACGTATGAGGAATCACGCGGCCATACACTCGCTGCGTCCGGTACCCGAAGGAGAAACAGTCATGGTGTTGCGCATCTCTGCCCGCCGGTCCCTGCTCGTGGTGAGTGCGATTTCGCTGCTCGTCGTGGCGGGCTGCGGTTCGAGCAAGTCGTCTTCAGTGACAACAACGACCACGCCTGCGGGCTCAACCAGTTCGAGTGGGGCAACAACGACTTCGAGCACTGCGCCGAAAATTCCGCGCTGTGCGCCCCAAGATCTCAGCATTACTCCCGAGAACCCTCAGGGTGCGGCAGGCACTATCAGCGTGGTCTTTATGATGACCAACACATCCACGCGCACCTGTGAAATGAACGGCTACCCCGGTATCGGTATGCAATATCAGGATGGCAAACTTGCTCCCACCACTGCGGAGCGTGGCACTGGAATGTCAATGAAGGCCTGGCCGAGCCCGACCCAAGTGACGGTGCAAAAGGGCGGGAGCGCATATTTCATCATGGACTACAGCGATGTCCCGACTGGGAATGGGACCTGCGCTACGTTCCCGCAGATTGCGGTGACACCCCCGAACGACACCGGCAGCGTCTCGGTAGCGTTTCGCGCGAGTCCGTGCATCCAAAACGGAAACTACATCGTGAATGTGTCTGCGGTTTCTGCCACCAAGCACTAAGCGGCACGCAAGCACTCGTCAAGGCACAGGCACCAGCATTCGAGGCGCAAACGAAGTGCTTCGGCACAACCGGAACCGTAGGCAGCGTCCTGTCGACCAGGTCAGATGAGAGCGTGCGCGCAGATAGCGCTGCGCAACATACTGATGCCCCAGCCAAACGGCTGGGGCATCAGTATGTTGGTAGTGGAGGTGGCGGGAGTCGAACCCGCGTCTCCCAAGCTCTCTGTGGGGCTTCTCCGAGCGCAGCTATCCATTGATCTCGATCCGACGGCGGGGAATAGCACTCTCCGTCAGATCCAGCCTGATGAGATTTCCCGAACTGCCCTCAGGCGAGGAAGTTCGGTAAGTCGCTCAAGATGACCTTCGTACCCAACCGAGCGACTGGGCCGGTGTGAAGGCCGCTGCTAATTAATTAATTAGGCAGCGAGTGCGAGGTTGTCCTCGGCATTTGTTTATTGGTGCCGGCTCTTTTGCAACGATCCGGCAACGTTGGCTCGCTTCACCCACTTCAATCCTCAGGATCGAAGCCACGCACCCCCATGTCAATTGCCGCATCGGTGCATGTTGGAGATGCGGCGGTCCCCAGATACTACGCCGGACGTCAATCCCGTATTCCGGGGAGGGCGGATTGTCCACCCGGAGTGGATGTGGCGACCGAACCGACGACGTTTCGTTGGGAACTCTTCATCTGCCGCTTGCGTAAGCGACAGGGACCCGAAACTTCGCTTGGCCACAATGCTGGTATGCGAATTGCAGTTATTGCAGAAAGTGCTCCGCCGGACGTCAATGGCGTCGCCAATTCGGTCAAACGCATGACACGGCACTTCTTGCGTCGCGGTCACGAAGTGATGGTGATCGCGACTGGCCCGGGACCAAACGAGCTCGAGGGCGCACCGGTGGTGCGCGTGCCGGGCTTCTCATTCCCGTTTTACCGTTCGCTGCGTCTGGCCCGACCCGGGCTCGACCTGCGGCCCATGCTGCGGGAGTTTGCCCCGGATATTGCCTATGTGGCGGGCCCTGCGGTGTTAGGGGCAATGGGGCTGCGGGCAACGCATGAGTTGAAAATTCCGAGTGTCGCAATCTTTCAGACCGACGTCGCGCAGTTCGCAACGGCGTACCGAGCGCGCGTGGCCGCACCGATGATCTGGGCGTACCTTCGGCGCGTTCATGCGTATGCGGATTTGACGTTGGCGCCGTCGCGGCCCACCGCATGGGAACTCCAACATCATGGAATTGAGCGGGTGGCGTTGTGGGGTAGAGGCGTCGATGCCGAGATGTTTCATCCGAGTCATCGGAGCACGGCGATGCGGAGAATGCTTGCGCCCGGTGGTGAGCTCATTGTTGGTTACGTCGGGCGTCTCGCATCCGAAAAACATGTGGAGCGACTGGCGGTCCTCGGCGGAATGCCCGGAGTCCGAATCGTGATCGTCGGTGATGGTCCAAGTCGATCCCGCCTCGAGGCACAGCTCCCGGAAGCGCGCTTTCTCGGTTTGCAACAGGGTCCGGCATTAGGTGCAGTCATGGCATCCCTTGATGTCTTTGTGCACACGGGTGAGCACGAGACGTTTGGGCAAACCATTCAAGAGGCGCAAGCGAGTGCTGTACCGGTCATTGCCCCAGCCGCTGGGGGCCCTCTGGATCTCATTCAGTCCGGGACGACGGGGTTT
>JBMOIW010000108.1:0-5316 GCA_049317145.1 Acidimicrobiia bacterium | reverse complement strand
GCAACGGCTACTGGCTCGCCGCCAGCGACGGCGGCATCTTCACCTTCGGCGACGCTCCCTACCTCGGCAGCACCGGCGACATTGCGCTCAACCAACCCATTGTTGGCATGAGTCGCGTGCCCGTCTAGATCGGCCCGAATTCACCCGTCTCAAAAATTTGTCACAAATCAGACATTTCGCTCTGAGCCGGCCGACCCAAGTGGTATGCCGAAAATATCGAACCACATTCGCCGCTGGATCAGCCTTCCATTACTTGGCGGGCTCAGCTTGTCTGGCGTACTCGCTGCAGCAGTCCCGAACTCAGCGCACGCGGCGACTCCCGCTCCGCGCATCGTAAACGGAACTACTGCTGCCGCAGGTGAAGCACCCTGGATGGCCGCCCTCGAAATCCGCACGAGTGCAACCGAGTCCTATCTGTGTGGGGGGGCGCTCGTTGCAAGGGATTACGTACTCACCGCGATGCAGTGTCTCTACGACCCGAAACTCACGCTGGAACAACTCGCCAACCCGGAATACAAGGAAGCAACCGCAGCCGATGTTTCCGTCTATCTCGGCGGAAACAGTCTGAGTGCGCGCAAGGCACAGCCGCCACGCGTCGTCGACCGAATTTCCAAAGAGGCCGACGAAACCACACCACTTGCAACGCCAGACCACGTACTTCTTCATCTCGCGGCTCCTGAGACCACGATTCAACCAATTGCACTGAACACGACCTACGCATTTCCAACGCAATCGGAAACACTCCAGACCTACGGTTGGGGCCGTACGGCACAAGGCGGCTCCACGAGCGACGCGCTCATGGTTGGAAACGTGACGTACCGGTCCGACTGCTACGACATGTCGCTCTGGATTTGCGCACAGGGCACCACCGTGACAAACCAAACCGTCGATCTCTGCGACGGCGACATCGGCGGGCCGCTCGTCGCGACCGTCAATCGCAACGGAACCCCCACGCAGGTGCTCGTTGGAATTGCGACAGTGATGCCTCTGGACGTCTTCAATCGCGTGTCTCCGACGAACCCTACGCAACCGTGGTGCGCAGTTGCCGGGATTGCCTCGATCTACTCGCGGTCAGCGTCGAGCCTCAATTGGATTTCCAATTACCTTCCGTCGTATCGCCAACGCGCCGGATATCACTTGGTTGCCCGCGACGGCGGCATCTTCAGCTTCGGTGACGCCAAGTTCAAAGGCAGCACCGGCGGCATGCGTTTAAACCAGCCCGTAGTCGGAATGGCGATGACGCCAAGCGGCAATGGATATTGGCTCGTCGCATCCGACGGCGGCATCTTCAGCTTCGGAGATGCCAAGTTCAAAGGCAGCACCGGCGCCATGCGCCTCAACCAACCCATCGTCGGAATGGCTGCAACACCAAGCGGCAACGGCTACTGGCTCGTCGCATCCGACGGCGGCATCTTCAGCTTCGGAGATGCGAAATTCAAAGGCAGCACCGGTGGGATCAAACTGAACCAACCCATCACGCGCATGGCATCTTCTCGCAGCGGAAACGGCTATTGGCTCCTCGCAGCGGATGGCGGCATCTTCACCTTCGGGGACGCAAAGTTTTACGGGAGCGAAGGCGGCAGCTCGGGGCGGAAGTACGTTGCAATCATGCCGAGCCTCACAGAGCGCGGCTACAACCTCGTCGCCGACGATGGCACGGTATCCGTCTTTGGAGATGCCCAAAAGAGTTTCGGCGAAGTGCCCGATTTGAATGCGCCGATCGTCAGCGCCTCGGCAACCCCAACCGGAAACGGATACTGGCTCATGGGTGGTGACGGTGGCGTCTTCACCTTTGGAGACGCCAAGTTCAAAGGCAGCACGGGCGCCATGCGCCTCAACCAACCCGTGCTCGGAATCGCACCGATCCAATGATTCGACGTGACTTCTCGATCACCATCACCCATCAATGCAAATCGCCCGCGTGCCCGTCTGGATCGGCCTAAATTCACCCGTCTCAAAAATTTGTCACAAATCAGACATTTCGCTCTGAGCCGGCTGACCCAGGTGGTATGCCGAAAATATCGAACAACCTTCGGCGCTGGCCAAACACCCGACACTCGGGCCAGCCCACTGCAACCTCGACAAACTCCCACATCTCGTACTTACGCATCGGAGAACCTGATGAACAACGCATTCGGTAAACGCCTCATAGTGAAGGGGCTTACGACATCACTTGCGACCCTGATTGCAATCGGCGCTCCCGCCATCGCTCCCGCCGTGGCCCATGCCGAGCCAGTGGCACCAAAGGTGGTCAACGGAGTCACTGCCGCGAGCGGCGAGGCACCGTGGACCGCCGCGATCTACATCACAGACGGGGCGAACACGGGATTATGCGGCGGAACGTTGGTTGATCGTTCGTGGATCTTGACCGCCGCCCATTGCGTCTATGGCTCGGCCGAAACCCTGCTCCCGGCCTCACAATTCAAGGTGTATCTCGGTAAGACCCAGCGCAGCACCTTTACTGCGCAAGATGCGCGCACTGTGCAGCAAGTCGCCGTCCACCCCGATTGGACAACTGCGGGTGCTTACCAGGATCTTGCGCTCCTCAAGTTGACCACACCCGTCACGACCATAACCCCCCTCGCATTGAACACCGACACCAACTTTCCGTACACGCCGACCCCGCTCAAGGTGTTCGGTTGGGGCAAGACGTCGACCAACGGATCGACCAGTGACAGGCTCTTGCGCGGAGACGTGACCCTCGATCCCACGTGTGGTTCGTGGAGCGACTATAGCGATTTCAACCCAAGTTCGTTTGTCTGTTCGCAAGGAACGACTGCGACAACCAAGCTCATCATCGATGCATGCAACGGCGACAGCGGTGGGCCACTTGTAGCGAACGTGAGCCGCAATGGGCAGCCCACGAACGTTCTCGTTGGCACGGTGAGCTTCGGGTCGATTAGCGGTTGCGCACTCGCTGGCACGCCCACCGTGTACACCCGAATCACGGCAAACATGACGTGGATCGCAAAATACTTGACGCAGTACCCACAACCCGTTGGCTATCGCCTCGTTGCATCGGACGGCGGCATCTTCACCTTCGGCGACGCCTCCTTTAAGGGCAGCACTGGCAGCATCCGCCTCAACCAACCCATCGTCGGAATGGCCCGCACGCCAAGCGGCAACGGCTACTGGCTCGTCGCATCGGACGGCGGCATCTTCGCCTTCGGTGACGCGAAATTCCTCGGCAGCACCGGGAGTTTGCGCCTCAACAAACCCATCGTCAGCATGGCCCCGACCGCAAGCGGCAACGGCTATTGGCTCGTCGCATCGGACGGCGGCATCTTCGCCTTCGGTGACGCGAAATTCAAGGGCAGCACCGGCGCGCTCCGCCTCAACCAACCCATCGTCGGAATGGCTGCGACACCGAGCGGCAACGGCTACTGGCTCCTCGCATCGGACGGCGGTGTGTTCACCTTCGGTGACGCAGCATTCAAAGGCAGCGGAATCGGTTCGAAGCGGTACGTCGCAATCCTGCCCACCAAGTCTGGACTCGGATACTTGATGGTCACCAACGCTGGTCTCGTCGAGGAATATGGTGATGCTTTCCGCCTCGGAAGCGTAACGACGCCCCTTAACGCACCAATCGTCGGGGCGATGAGCACTCCGTCGGGCCTCGGATACTGGCTCCTGGGCGCCGACGGCGGCATCTTCACCTTCGGTGACGCGAAATTCAAGGGCAGCACCGGCTCCCTCCGACTCAACCGTCCGGTACTCGGCATGAGCACTGTCGGATAACTCGCATCGCATCGCTATCCCGCCCAAATGGCGCCTGCTATCGAGCGGGCGCCATTTGCATTCGGCATGCACTTCTCGGGCAGAAGCATCACATGAAGCGCAGTGTTGGCCGGCGGGCAGGCCTGGTTGGAATCATCGCAATTGCGGCGTCGATCGGCGCCAACGTACCCCAGGCGGGGCATGCGGCCACCGAGCCGCGCAGACCGAAAAGTGTTCCAACACGATCTGCTGATTGGTCGATGCGCTTTAACGCAATTGCCTCGGGCCAGGTCCCGTGCGATGGACGTTCCCCATCCGAACTCACACCCGTTGACATAGTGCGTTGTGTGGCGGCTTCGTCCGCAGCTAGCGAAACGGCCGACACAGCCGCCGCTCGCAACACGACTGCAATGCCGCGCGAAACCCAGACGGGGCGCACAAGCGCAGCGGGCTACCGATTGGTTGCGACGGACGGCGGCATTTTCACCTACGGAGACGCGTCGTTTTACGGCAGCACCGGCAGTTTGCGCCTCAACAAACCCATCGTCGGTATGGCTCGCACTCCGAGCGGCAACGGCTACTGGCTCGTCGCTAGCGACGGCGGCATCTTTACCTTCGGCGACGCTCGATTCTTTGGCAGCACCGGCAGCATTGCGCTCAATTGGCCCATCTCATCGATGGCCCCCACTCCATCGGGGAATGGTTACTGGTTGCTTGCCGTCGACGGAGGTATCTTCACCTTTGGTGATGCCACCTATCGCGGCAGTATCCCGGCCGACTACCCGACGCTCAATGCTCCTGGGAATCTCACCGTTGCCTTCGTCGCGATCCTGCCCTCAACGACTGGTAATGGCTACAACCTCGTGGACTGGTTCGGCTTCGTCGAAAGTTACGGCGACGCGGTGTATCGCGGGGACCTCTTCAACCAGCCCCTCAATTCGCCGATCCTAGGTGCAGTGAGCACGCCGTCGGGACTCGGCTACTGGCTATGCAGCTACGACGGCGGTGTATTTACCTTTGGCGACGCCCCCTTTAAGGGAAGCGCCGGCAATATCCGCCTCAATAATCCCGTTGTTGGCATAAGTTCCGTCGGCTAACCGCTGGACCCAGCACGCCCTAACTCGCCGTACAATCGCAGCGATGTTTGGGCACGGTCGACGTATTCATGAGGCCCGTATCGACGCCGCGCGTTTTGATGCGGGCCTCGCTGATGAGGTGCTCGCACTCGCGAGTGCGCAACGGTTGCTTGCATCGCAACTCCGCACCAGCGGCGTGCTCCCAATCACCGTTGCCCCCATCGATGATCCTGCATTTCAGGCGCTCGCGCACGAGCATGCGGAGCGCATGTGGGAACTGCTCGATGATCTCGAGATGTGGCCGGGGACGCGCATTGTCGGTCCCGAAGGAGCAACTGCAGCCTGGCAGCTCGTGATGGCGGGTGATCTTGATCTTCAGCGACGCGCGCTCGACCACCTCGAGCAGTTCGTCGTGCGACAGTGGCTTGAGCACGTAGACCGCGGCCCGCGACAGCAGCGCCGCATTCATCTCGAACGACGGGTTCTCGGTGGTCGCGCCGATGAAGGTGACCAGCCCCGACTC
>JBMOIW010000107.1:0-5321 GCA_049317145.1 Acidimicrobiia bacterium | reverse complement strand
CAGAAGTTTGGGTTTCATTACATCTCCTTCAGGCGCGCAATGCGATCGGCCAATGGTGGATGCGTGGCGAACATGCGGTTCATGGCCGACCCCTTCGCTTGCGGCGATGTTTCGAGGGGTTCTTCGATCCACAGCTGCGCGGTGGCTTTCGTCGCTTTATGCACCACGGTGGAGTCGGCTTGCAGCTTCTCGAGCGCGGAAATCAAGCCGGGGGGATACCGCGTCAACTCTACGCCGGAGACATCGGCGAGATACTCCCGGTTGCGCGAAACGGCCATCTTCATGAGCTGCGCAAAAAATGGCGCGAGCACCAACAGCGCCAAGGCGAGAAGCAGCAGGATCAAACCCAGCGGATTGTTGGAATCGGAGGCATCACGCCGATTACGTCGGCCACCGAACCACATGAAGCGAAGGCCGAGATCCGAGAGCAGCACCACGACTCCGACCGCAGTCACTGCAATAGTGGACACCAAAATGTCGTAGTTCTTGATGTGGCTGAGTTCATGCGCCAGCACACCTTCAAGCTCCACCCGATTCATTTTCTCGAGCAGCCCGCTCGTCACTGCAATCGCGGCGTGCTTGGGATTGCGGCCCGTGGCAAACGCGTTGGGTGCCGGATCGTTGACGATGTATAGGCGCGGCTTGGGCAGTCCCGCCGCAATACAAAGTCCTTCCACCAAGTTGTGATAGCGCTGATACTGCGTCGGATCAGCGAGCCGAGCTCCGGTGGCGGCGAGCGCGATCTTGTCGGACTCAAAGTAAGAACCAAACGCCATGGCGATTGCGATCACGACAGCAATCGCGACACCAATCGCTCCGTAGCCCAACAAGAAGTTGAACGCGAGCGCGACCAAAAAAATAAACAGCACAAAGACTGCAAGAAGCAGAAACGTGCGGCGCTTGTTGCGCGCCACTTGTTCGTACATGCGAGTTCCTTACGACACGAGAAGGTTTACGACAATCTCGTTCTTAGAATTGCACCGTGACCGGACCCTGCTCTTCCGGCGCCGTCTCGAAGAACTCACGCTTTTGGAAGTTGAACATGCCAGCGATGACAACGGCCGGAAAGGTCTGGATCTTGTTGTTGAAGCGCAGCACGGAGTCGTTGTAGTACTGCCGGGCGTACGCAATACGGTCTTCGGTCGAGGTCAGCTCTTCTTGCAGGTTCAAAAAGTTTTGGTTCGCTTTGAGGTCCGGGTAGGCCTCGGCAACCGCGAACAGGCTCTTGAGCGCGCCCGAGAGCATGTTCTCCGCCTGGGCTTGCGCCGCTGGTCCTGTCGCCTGCATCGCGTTCGATCGCGCCTCCGTGACCTTTTCGAACACGCCGGCCTCGTGCGCGGCGTATCCCTTCACCGTCTCCACCAGGTTCGGAATCAGGTCATAGCGGCGCTTGAGCTGCACTCCGATCTGCGACCACGCGTTGTCGACGTTGTTCCGCGACCGCACCAGGCCGTTGTAGAGACCAATCAAAGCCAGGACCAGCACGACGACGATCCCCAGGATGATCAAACCGATCAACACGCTCCACTCCAATGCGTAAGGCCCATGTGGGCAGACCCCGGCATGGTAGTGGGCAGTGCGGTCTAGGCGGGTTCAGGACTCCGCTCGGCCCCGAGCCAGGGCTGATTCGTAGACCGGGAGAAATCGCTGGGCCAGACGTTCCATCGAGAACTCTGCGCCGCGCAGCTCACCCGCTGCGACCAAGCGCCCACGCAGTTCGTGATCGGTAAGGACCGTCCGTAATGCGTGCGCAAGGCCAAGCGCGTCGCCCGGCGGGAACAGCAACGCCTCGCGATCGGCGCGTGCCACGTCGGCGTATCCCGGAATGGCAGAGGCAACCACGGCTGCACCGGACACCATTCCCTCGAGCAACACGATGCCGAATGATTCTCCGTACAACGATGGTGCACAAAACACGGTGGCGCCCCGCATCCGGCGCGCGAGTTCGTCGTCACTGATGCGTCCCAGCCACTGCACATCGGGAATGCGGCGCGCCCGGAGCGCCGCGGTCTGCGGGCCATCACCTGCGACCCACAGTTCGGCGTCCACCTCCAACATGGAGAACGCGTCGAGCAGTACTTCGAGCCCTTTACGTTCTTCATGTCGGCCGACAAAGAAGATCGACGGACGTCGACGCGGCCACGGTACGGCTTTGACAAACCGCGTTACCTCTACACCGTTCGGAATAACCCAATAGGTGCCGCCCAGTGCTTGGCGCACCAGCAGGCGTGCTTGTTCAGAAACTGCAGTGCGCACGGTGAGCCGACCCAACGCGCGCCGCGCCGGTTTCGTCATGCGTCGATACAGCGATTGACTTCCCGCGGCATGGAAGGTACCCACGAGTGGCACTTCCGCCGCCAAGAGCGCAGCATGGGTCGGACCAGGCACGAGAGGTTCGTGCAGATGAATGACATCGGGGGCAAACGTGCGGAGCGCCTCAAGAGTGCGATCCGCAGTTTCTTTCCCGGGCGCAATCGGAGCGACGGAGCCGTTCGTACGCAATCGCCGCGTCGGACCAACAGAAAAGACACCCGGCTCGGGCGGAGGGCCATCGGTAGGCGCAACGATGCGGACGGCGTGTCCATCGGCGCGCAACGCATGGGCCAGACCCAAGACCTGACCCTGTACCCCTCCGGGCACCGACAACGAATACGGGCACACGAGTGCAACGCGCATGGACATCAGCCTCGCGCGCTCGGAACCGGATCGCCATGGTTCACGCGATCCGAGGGCCAATTGGGCTGGAGGACGTGCCATTCGCCGGGGGCACGCCGAATGAGCGCTTCGAAGGATTCGGCCAACGTCTGCATGACCCGCGGCACCTCGTCACGAACCTTGTTGCTGCGATCAATCTGGAGTGGCGCACCAATACGGGCATAGTGCCCGTAGGCACCGTCGAAGTACACCGCCACGGGAAGGAGCGCCGCACCCGTACGAATGGCCATCGCGGCTGGGCCTGCGGGCATCGTGGTGATCTCTCCGAAAAACTCGACGGCAACACCGTCTCGGGCAATGTCCCGGTCGCAGAGCAAGCACACCACGCGGTTGTTGCGCAACGCATCGACCACTGCGGTCCCTGCTCCCGAGCCAAGTGCAATGACTTCCATCCCCAATGCTTCGCGTTGGCGTTTGAAGAAATCGAATAGCTCTGCGGGACGCACGCGTTCAGCAACAACGACCGGCGGGTACCCCTGGTTCGCCAACCATGCACCGGCAAACTCCCAGCCCCCCACGTGCGGAAGCGCAAGGATGACCCCATTTCCCGCGGCGACTCCGTTTTCGATGTTTTCGAATCCATCGACGATAAACCGCGCATTGAGTAACTCGCGGTCACCGGCATCGCGGGGCAAGCGAAAGAACTCACACCAATACCGCGCGTAGCTGCGAAACACCTGCCGCGTGCGGCGACGCAACGTCACGCCGGTAGCGCCGGTAATGCGATATTGATGACGTGCCGCCATTGCTCGACGCGAACCCATGACGTAATACAACGCTCGCCCGGCGAGGGCGGCCAACGGATACGCAACCCGCTCCGGAAGCGCACAGACGATGCGCGCGGCGCGGGTATACCCGCGATACGTGCGGCGTTCGGAGCGAGACATCACGTCTCGCACGGACCCATCGGCCATCGTTAGCGCCGGGGGCGCGAGCGCGTTGGACGACGTCGGCGCTCACCCGGGCGCCGCGATTGCCACCATTCCGCAAAGGTTTGCGGCTGTCCGTCCGGACCCAAGGGCCGACCCAAGCGTTCGGCGCGACGCCGACGCGCTTCTCGAATACGAGCCTCCATGCGCGCGGTGCCGGTATCCGGCGCGCTGGATTGTCGCCACATCCGAAAAAACCGATGCATCATCGTGAACGCACCGAGGATGAGCAGCACCCACAACGCCAACTCGAGCTGTTCGAAGAACAACCCGACGCCGAGAACAATCAGCCGTTCGGCGCGCTCCATGAGCCCGCCTTTGCCGCCGTAACCGAGTGCCTCGGCTTTGGCGCGCTCGTAGCTGATCATCATCGAAACCACAGCCACCGCAAGCGCCAGCACTGCGAGCTTGGGTTGCTGGCCAGCGAACCACCATGCCGCGCCACCCAGCATTACTGCGTCGGAGATGCGATCAACGACCGAGTCAAAGAACGCACCGCGGGGGCCGGCTTTGCCGCTATGGCGCGCCACTGCGCCGTCGAGCAAGTCCGGAATCCCGGTGACAATGATGCCGAGCACCGCCCAACGGAATTCACCAATCGCAATGCACCATGCCGTGCCGCACGCTGCGAGCAAGCCGATGATCGTGAGGACGTCGGCGGTAACGCCGATGCGCGCCAAACTTGCTCCGATTGGGCTCAGTATGCGGTCCGAGACCTTTCGGAATCGGTTGTCGAGCATCGCTCGTCTCCTCGCGCGAAGTTGCTTCAGGGTATCAGTCGAGGGATTTCCCCTCGACGCGATCAGTTGGCCGCGGGAGTCGCTCCGCCCTCGTACTGCGACCAATCTTCAGGATTGCGCTCGATATATTCGCCAACAACTCGTCCGTCGACTCCGTCGATTTGCACCAGTCCACGGAAGCTCGGCGGCGCATCGGCCGAGTAACACAGCACCCGCCAGACCGGACGACTCCGCAAGCCGATCCAGCCCAGCTGGGCCGACGCATGCCCAATCGGAAATCCGACGGCGCGCGTTGCGGCCGCCAGCGCATCGATCTCGTTGACCGCGAGATTCCAGCCAGCCAAGAAGTGATACGCCGCGATCGCGACCAAGACGCCGGCAACGATGGCCAATCCAACGTTATTGCTCCCCCACCAACCCAGCAATGCCAGCGCGGCGATGACGAGATAGAGCCCGCCGGCAAGACGACGACGCGTGATGTTGGGAAACCGATACGGACCGACATATGCAGTGACATCGAGATCTTCGGGAAGCGCATCCCCGGCGGGAGCATCATGCGGCGCGGTATTGGGCTGCGTTGCCGCATTCGGTGTCGCGTCGGACGGCGTTACCGCGTCGTCCTCAGGAGTTTCATTCATGATGCACCTTGCGGCCAGTGCGCGCGGAGTTTGTCCGCAGAAAACGACAGTGGTTCGGGAAGGACGCGCGCTTCGGCGACCGAGAGCATGAAATTGCCGTCACCGCTCCACCGGGGCACGACGTGCCAATGCAGATGGCCCGGGACTCCTGCACCGGCGGCGCGACCGAGGTTTGCTCCAACGTTGAGCCCATCGGGACTGTACGCGGCTTTCCCGGCAACAACGGCATTGCGCACCGTGGCGTTCACCGCTACGAATTCCTCATCGGTGAGTGCCTCAAGGTCCGCAACGTGTCGATT
>JBMOIW010000106.1:0-5460 GCA_049317145.1 Acidimicrobiia bacterium | reverse complement strand
GTTCGAACTGGGCGACAAACATGCCGTCCGTAGGGCCAGGGGCGAGGAGCGCTCCCCCGCTGGCCGTGGGTTGCCAGAACCCATCGGGCGTAGGAAGAAGCCGGAATTCCGGCAACTCGCGCACCGCCCATTCGACCACCGCATCGGTTTCTTCGATGGTGAAGGTACATACCGCGTACGTCAGCACCCCACCGGGGCGCACCTGAGTCGCCGCCGCCACGAGGAGTTCGCGTTGGCGTGCGGCGAGGGTGCCCACCTCCCCCGGTTGGACACGCCAACGAGCTTCAGCACGACGGCGCAACACGCCTAATCCCGAACACGGTGCGTCCAGCAGTACGCGGTCAAAGCTTGCGCGCAACGGCAATGCCCGGCCATCGGCCACGAGCACAACACACTGCGATAACCCAATGCGATGCACAGCCTGCGCAACACGCGCCGCGCGACCCGGAACGAGATCCGACGCCACGACGAGACCACTGGGTCCAACGGCTGCGGCAATCCCAGTCGTCTTGCCGCCCGGTGCTGCGGCGAGATCAAGCACTCGATCTCCGGCCTGCGCGCCTACGACTGCGACCACGGCTTGACTGCCCTCGTCTTGCGGCGTTGCGCGACCGTCGCGCACCACGGGCAGCTGCGCGGGGTCACCAGTACCGCGCACCCGCAGCGCATTAGACATCAGTGCTCCCGGCTCGACCGTCGCCCCGGCGTTTCGAAGCTCGTCGGCCACCTCCGCCGGATTACCTCGGTCCACCCGCAACGTGACGGACGGGATCTCGTTCATCGAAGCGAGCACTTCCTCGGTGGAATCACCGAAGCGTTGCTCGGCAAGCTCGACAATCCAGCGCGGCATCATCGTGCGCGCGGCGATTACATCGGGGGTGTTGCCATCGGTCGGTGCCGTATCTGGCGTATCGGAAACCCGCCGCAAGATGGCGTTCACAAACCCGCGCGCTTTGGGCAAGCGAGCACTACACGCGTCAACCGTTGCGGAGACCGCAGCGTGCGGCGCCACTCCAGAGCGCAGTTGATACACACCCATGCGAAGCGCAGCACGCACCACCGGGTCCAGGGATTGCAGCGGTCGGTCGCAATGCAGCACAAGCGCGCTGTCGTTGCGACCTTGCGAGCGCAGGGTGCCGTACACGAGATCGGTGGCAAATGCGCGATCTCGGAGCTCGAGGTTGCTGCGCGCCAGCGCCGACGGAAGCACGAGGTTGGAATACGCACCGTCGTCGACGCGCACGAGCACATCGAGCGCCACGTCGCGAGCCGTACGCGGTTTGGCGCGTGTCATGAACCGAGCACGACCGACGCCCCGCGCCGGCCCGCAAGCCATGCGGTGGCGTCCATGACCGGTTTGCCGGCAGGTTGTACCCGCACCAACCGCAATCCCCCGCTACCCGTTGCGACGCGACCGTCCGGCGCGCAGGTTCCTGGAACACCTTCGGGTGCTTCGGTGAGCTCCGCTTCCAACACTTTGCAGCGCGCACCGCCGACCAGCGTCCACGCACCCGGCTGAGGGTTGCCGGCGCGAATCACCCGATCGAGCGCCGACGCCGATTGACTCCAGTCCAAACAGAACTCTTCAACGCGTAACTTCTCGGCCAGCGTGACGTCGCCCACCTGCGCAACTGCGGTCAGCGAACTCAAGGTCTCGATCGTGCGCACCAGCAATTGCGCGCCGCGCGCGTCGAGCCGGGTAAGCAGCGTTCCGGTGGTGTCACGCTCGTGTATTGGTTCACATTCCTGCGCCAGAATCGGTCCGGTATCGAGACCGGCTTCGAGCTGCATGATGCACACCCCCGACTCGGTATCGCCCGCCAGAATTGCGCGCGCAACCGGCGCCGCGCCGCGCCAACGCGGAAGCAGCGAGTAGTGCACGTTGATGCATCCGCGGGGAAATGCGGAGAGAAGCGCTTCGGGGAGGAGCTGCCCGAACGCGACCACCACACCCACTTCGGCGCCACTCGCGCGACATTGCTCCACAACCCCACTCGCACGGTCCACGCACTTCGCCACTGCGAGCTCGACGTCGATCCGGTTGGGTGACGACAAACGCAACGTCGTGTCCCGCTGCAACGAGCGCTTCGAGTGCATGTGCGGCCGGCTCGGGCGAGCCGAAGAACACGAGACGCATGGATTTACAGATCGCCGGCGATATGCGGCGTGATCTGACCCGTCATTGCCTGTTCGTTGATCATGCGCATGACCCGCTTGCGCTCTTTGGGGTCAAGCCGATCGACGGTCAAAATTCCGTCGAGATGATCAATCTCGTGGAGAAACATTCGGGCAAAGTAATCATCGGCCTCGATAATGACTACATTGCCGTCGAGGTCTTGACCTTGCACCGTGACAATCGCGGGCCGTTCGATCTCGAAGCGCATGCCCGGAATCGAAAGACAGCCCTCATCAAAAACGGCGGTGCCCTTGGACTCAACGATGGTGGGGTTGATGATGATCCCCGGGTCGTCGCCCATGTCGAACGTGACGATGCGCCGCTGCACTCCGACCTGAGGTGCCGCCAAGCCGCAGCCGATGGCGTCGTACATCGTGTGCATCATCCCGTCGGTAAGCGCGGCGAGCTTGCCGTCGAAGTCCTCGACTTCCCGGGCGTGTTGTTTGAGGACGGGATCCCCGATGACGCGGATTTCGTACGTTGTCACGGCGAAGAGGGTACCAGCAGCGCGCGGCTATACCCGTTGCGGGTCCACCGCCACGCGCAGTTTTCCGACTTCGCGCGCCAATGGCAGTGCCGACGCGAGCGCATCGGCCAACACGGTTGGATCCGCGGCCCGCACCAACGCTGCCGCGGAATCCCCCTGCATGGTCGGGCCCATGAACTGCACTGACGTGTCCGCTAAGCCGTTGCGCAGCGCATGCACCGCTGCGGGATCCCCGTGCACCGAAGCCAACCCACCATATGGCGGGAATCCCATAGCGGCGCGCACAGCGCGTTCAGTGTCAGCCACCAAAAGCGGGTCAGCATGTGTCACCGCGGTGAGGACAGGATGCTCCGGCATCGTCGTCTGCGCGAGCAACACGCCGTTGCGCGCACGAGCTCCCAATAGCCGCGCACTGCGAATGCAGAGCCACAGCGCTTGCTCGGCAGCATGCACACGGGGCGCAAGCAGTTCCTGATCGAAGTCCAACAACGCAACGAGCGCAATCGGTACATCGCGCGGGACCCGATGCAGCACGGCCTCGGTTCCGATGTATACGTCGGCCGCACCGGGACGATCTGTCTCGCGATCGACGTCACACACTGTGGCGCGCGGCAATACCGCGCGCACGTCGTCGGCGAGACGAGTCACGCCCGCACGCACCACTCGCAAGGTGCTTGCGAAACATGCGGCGCACACTTTGGGACGTTCGAGCCCGCAGCGCGAACAGCGCAGCCCAGCATCGGATTCGGCGACCGCCGCCCCGCAGGCATCACAGCGCGCAATGGCATGACAGGCGGCGCAGGCATACAACTGCACTCGGCCTTTGCGATTCACAACCATGACGACGCGCGCACCGCGCTCGAGTGCACGATGACACGCGTCGGCGAGCGGAACGGTGAGCAGCCCCACCCGATGTTCCTCGTTGGTGCGGTCCACTATGTCGAGACGTGGCCAGTGTGCGCGCTCCACATCGCGTTCGGGTCGGGCGACCGCGTCCACGAGGACGCGGGCATCCAGCGATGGCGCAGGAGATACAAGCGTTATCGGCACATTGGCGCGCCGGGCACGCTCAAGCGCAACAGTGCGCGCATTCCACGTTGGGGCGCGCTCTTCTACGAATGCTTCGTCGCCCTCATCGAGCATCACGATCCCGGCGAGATCGGGAACGGGCGCAAACACCGCTATGCGTCCGCCGAGTACCACGCAGTTTCCTTGCGACGCGCGCCGCCAGGCCGCGGTGCGCTCAGCCGGACTTTGCGCGCCCGTCAGCGTGACAACGACATGACCGGCCTGACGAATGGTGTCGCCAAGCACCGCAAGGTTGCCACCTGGTGGCACCAGCACGAGCGTCGAGCCGAACTCACTGAGCTGCTTGATCAACAGCGGGCGACGATCTTCGGTTGGCGCGATCGCCGCAACTTCAACACGGAATCCCGGTGAATCGAGCGGCAGCACGGGCGGAATCCGAGCCGCCACAATGTTGGGCGGAGATGCCACGCGCAACAATGACACTGGATTTCCGGCGTAACGGTGCGCGGTCCATTCGGCCAGCGCAACTACCACTGCGGGCGGTCCCGCCGATACGACCTCGCGCAGGTCCGCGACTTGTGCAACGGGAGCATCCCCACCGATTGCGCATACCCAGCCACGCACCCGCCGACGATGGAGTTCGACGCGGACAATGGTCCCAACGCCAACCTGCTCGGCGAGATGATCCGGGATCGAATACGCGAAGACGCGATCGATCCCGGTGACATCAGGCCGGACCCAGGCAATAGTCATTGCCCGTGGATCGAGTGCGAGATTTAGGCGAGGCCGGCTGCGTCGCGCAGCTGCTCGGCGTAGTCGTCCACCTGCTCCCAGGTGAAGTCCTTGTCGGAACGACCAAAGTGCCCGTACGCCGCGGTACGCCGATAGATCGGGCGGCGCAAGTTGAGCCGGTCAATGATCGCGGCCGGACGCATGTCGAAGATCTCTTGCACGAGTCCCGGCAAGATGGTCGGGTCCACCGTGGCGGTGCCAAAGGTCTCGACCATGATCGACACCGGACGGGCAACACCGATCGCGTACGCGACCTGGACTTCGCACCGCTTAGCCAGGCCGGCAGAGACGATCGCCTTTGCCACCTGACGCGTTGCGTATGCCGCCGAGCGGTCGACCTTGGTGGCGTCCTTCCCACTGAATGCGCCACCACCGTGTCGGGCCATACCGCCGTAGGTGTCGACGATGATCTTGCGGCCGGTGAGACCGGTGTCGGCGTGCGGGCCACCGAGCTCGAAGATACCGGTGGGGTTACACAGCACCGAGAAGTCGTCGTTTTGGAACTGCGGCGGCAGCACCGGACGAATGACGTGCTCGATGAGATCGGGCTTGAGCAACGTTTCGATGTCGATACCCGGCGCGTGCTGCGTCGAGATCAAGACGGTCTGCAGGGTCTTGGGAACACCGTTCTCGTAACCGATCGAGACCTGGGTCTTGCCGTCGGGGCGCAAGTACGGAAGCACACCTGACTTGCGAACCTCCGCGAGACGATGCGACAGACGATGCGCCAACCAGATCGGCATCGGCATGAGGTCTGCCGTTTCGTCGCACGCGTAGCCAAACATCATGCCTTGATCGCCGGCACCGGTTTCGTCCGCGACGTTGGCGTTGCCCGAGCGCAGCTCCATGGCCTGGTTCACACCTTGCGCAATGTCCGGCGACTGCTCGTCAATGGCGACGATGACACCGCAAGTGTTGCCGTCGAAACCGTAGGACTCACGGTCGTATCCGATTTCGCAGACGGTGGTGCGCACGA
>JBMOIW010000105.1:0-5531 GCA_049317145.1 Acidimicrobiia bacterium | reverse complement strand
ACCGACGCACCCGAAACCGACGCACCCGAAACCGACGCACCCGAAACCGACGCACTGGCTAGTGAGACACTCGCAACCGACTCACAGGCGACCAACTTGCCAGCCTGCGAATCGAAAACGCTTGTCGCACTCTCCGGCACCGACTCCACCTCGAAGTCGTCCCACAACGACGGTGCCTCCGGCAGCGAAGCAAACGCGTCGCCGGTGCACGCAACGATCCACTCGTGTAACACCGTCTGAAGACCATCGAACGCCGCATCACCGATCGCACGCACGAGCGCACCCGCACACCGAATCTCGAGATCCGTGATGAGCTGTGCGCCTGCACCGAATTCGCTGACTCGAATTGCCAGCGTTGCGTGAAGCTGGCCCCGTCCGCTGCGATCGCGTCCAACGATCGCAATGCGCACCGTGCGTTCCATCGCATCGCTTTCGATCATCGCTGCAGTTGCCTGCAAGTGCACACGATACGGAGGTCGCGAAATAATGGCGTCGAACGAAGCTCGATCCCCGAGTGGTGAATGTTCCCCAAGGCGAACGTTGGGAATCGCCTGCAGCGCACCAACAACATCGCACGCGAGTTTCCACACAACCTCGACGGGGCGGTCGATCAGCACTCGTTCGGTGATCTGAGTCGTAACGTCGGTACGCGCAGGAGACATGGGGGCAGACTAGCGAAGCAAATTCGATCTCGCTCGGCCCCCCGGGCGCGGCACCGGGGCTACTGGGCAATCGTGTGGAGCCACAACCGGACCAGGCTCTGTTCGATCGGTTCTTCGAGCGGATCGCGGTAGGTGGCTGCATCGGGAATTGCCGCAACCGCGTGACGCGCTAGGGCGACCAGACCGGCGAATACTCCCGACGACTCTTGCATGGCCGCTTTGGGAGCACGAGCCAACTCGCTCGGCACGCCCAATTGCTCCGCGAGCGTGCGCAACGATTCTTTGGGCACTGGTCCACCGAACAGCGCGTCACCGTGCATGCGCGCCGCAATCTGGGCTGCTTCAAAGGTCCCGTACGCTTTCCATACTGAATCGCCCATGATCCGCTCGTAGAAGTCGGGCACAAGTCGGTTCGAAGAGAGCAATGCTCGAAAGCGGTTGCGCTGCGCAATGGAAAGCGCCTCACCCGTTGCATAGCGCGAGATAGGACTGCGCCCAAGGATGCCGAAAATCGCGTCGGCTTGATCGCCAGTCCAAAGTTGCACGGTCGAAACTGGTGCCGCCAATGCGTCGACGGCGGCGCGCAACACGATTGCTGCACCCACCTCCCACAATTCATCACATTCGAGATCGACCGACAGCTTCGGAACCATCCGCCCGAGATCCGTCTCGGACAAGGTCACTACAACGTGCTCCACCCCAAGCAAGCGCGCAACGACCCGCGCATTCTCGGTATCCGATCCCCCGAACGGCCCTTCGATCGTGATCGCAACGACGCTCCCCACACTCGTTGTCCGCACGAGCGCAGCAAGCGCCACAATTGAATCGACACCACCGGACAGCATGACCACTTGTTGGCGATCTGCGCGCACCGCCGCGTCGAAGCGCTCCTCGAGGTGCACACCAATCGCACGTGCGGCAACGTCGGGCGTGCCCAAGTCACGCGGCGCGTCGAACAGCGTTTCGAATCGAGGATCGTCGGCGATGTATTCCTGCGGGAGATCCAGCATTTGGCGGTTCCTTGCGGACAGCTCGGTGCGGTGTCGATCTAGGCTGAAATCGCATTCAGTGCGCCGATAAGGGTTTGCGGTCCCTTATACGTCACTCCGAGGAGTGCAACGTGTTTCCAACGCACAATACCGTTGCCGTCGAGCACGAACACCGCCCGGCGCACGCCGAGTGGACCGACCACGCCGTAAGCCTTGGCGATCGCCTTATCGGTATCGGCCAGGAGCGGGAACGGAAACTTGTGCTTCTCGGTGAAGCGCTCGTGACTCTCGACATCTTGCGTGGAAATCCCGAGGACGATCGCGTCGAGTCCTTCGAGATCAGCCCACGCATCGCGATACGAGCACAGTTGCGCGGTGCACGCCGGCGTGAAGTCGCCAGGATAAAACGCGAGCACCACTTTGCGACCGCGGTACTCCGACAAGGAGTACTGCCGATCGCCGGTACCCGGAAGGGTGAACTCCGGTGCGAGATCGCCGATGTTGGGCCCGGCCATATCAGCCGCTTACCGCAGCGAGCACGGTGTCAGGAATGTCGAAGTTCGCAAAGACGTTTTGTACGTCATCGTGTTCTTCGAGTGCATCAATAACGCGCAACACCTGCTTGGCGCTGGTTTCGTCCTCGAGCGCGATAGCGGTCGTGGCAATCATCGTGAGGTCAGCGTCGCGATACGCAATTCCGGCGGATTCGAGCGCGGCCCGCACCGCCAGAAACTCCGTCGGCGGGATTGTGACCTGCCATGCCTCGCCTTGGTCGGCCAGATCTTCGGCACCGGCTTCGAGGGCGACCAACATGAGGTCGTCTTCACCCGTGTTGGCCTGATCGACAAACAAGATTCCTTTTCGTTCGAACTGCCACGAGACTGCGCCCGGCTCGGCCAACGAACCGCCGTTGCGCGAAAAGATGTTCTTTACTTCGGAGCCGGTGCGGTTGCGATTATCGGTGAGGACTTCGACCAACACGGCAACACCGTTGGGGGCATAACCCTCATACGTAATGGACTCGTAGGTAACGCCCTCAAGTTCACCGGTACCGCGCTTGACCGCTCGTTCGATGTTGTCTTTGGGCATCGAGGCATCGCGTGCTTTTTGGACCATCGTGCGTAGCGATGGATTGCCTTCAAGATCGCCCCCACCGGCGCGTGCGGCGACTTCAATTTGACGCGCCAAGCGCGCAAACAGTTTTCCGCGCGCAGCATCGGCCGCACCTTTTGCGTGTTTGATCGAATGCCACTTGGAATGCCCACTCACGTCAACACCCTTTCTGAATGGTTCCGCATCGTAGGGCCCCTTACCGCCCGGCCGCTGCAGCTTCGAGGAATGCCTGGTGGAGCCGAGGATCGCCCGAGAGTTCGGGGTGAAAGGTGGCACCCCAGAGGGCACCTTGACGCACCAACACCGGTTGCTCCCCCACGCTGGCGAGCACCGTCACCGCACTGCCGACGGACTCGATTTTGGGGGCACGGATAAACACGCCGGAGAACGCACCAACGCCATCGATATCGAGCGACGCTTCGAACGAGTCACGCTGGCGGCCGTAGCCGTTACGGCGCACCGCAACATCGAGTACGCCAAGCGGTACTTGGTCGGGACGTCCGTCGAGGATGGTCGATGCACATACGATGAGGCCGGCACACGTTGCGAGCGCCGGCATGCCCGCACGCAGCGCGGCACGCAACGGCTCGCCGAGCTGACTGGAGCGCAACAACATGCCGATCGTGGTGGACTCGCCGCCGGGAAGGACGAGCGCGTCCACGTCGGCAAGCGCCGCTGGAGTACGAACCAACCGAACTTGGGTACCAAGCGCGGTGAGCACTTCGGCGTGTTCCCGAAACGCACCTTGCAGCGCGAGGACGCCCACTTTCATCGCGGTACCCCTCGCTTCGTCACCAACCGCGGTCTGCAAGCTTGGTATCGAGCGCAGCAATCTCGTCGCCGCGCATGGCATCGCCCAGCCCACGCGAGACTTTCGCAACCATTTCGGCGTCCTCGTAATGCGTTGTTGCCTCGACGATCGCCTTGGCTCGTGCCACGGGATCGGCGCTCTTAAAAATGCCGCTTCCCACAAACACTGCTTGCGCACCGAGCTGCATCACCAGTGCCGCATCGGCGGGCGTTGCGATTCCGCCGGCGCAGAACAACGGCACGGGAAGCTCACCCAACGCAGCGACTTCGCGTACCAACTCGATGGGCGCACGTAGGTCTTTGGCCCAGGCGTACAGCTCTTCGTCATCGGCAACGGTGATACGACGAATGTCCCCGAAGATGCTGCGCAAGTGACGTACTGCTTCGACGATGTTGCCGGTGCCGGCTTCACCTTTCGAGCGGATCATGGCTGCACCTTCGCTGATTCGCCGCAGTGCTTCCCCTAAGTTCGTTGCCCCGCACACAAACGGAATGTTGAACGCCCACTTATCGATGTGGTGCGCTTCGTCGGCGGGCGTGAGCACCTCGGACTCATCGATGAAATCCACGTTGAGTGCCTCGAGGACCTGAGCTTCCGCGAAATGACCGATACGACACTTGGCCATGACCGGAATGGTGACTGCGGCTTGGATTCCTTCGATCATCGCCGGATCCGACATGCGCGCAACTCCGCCGTCGCGGCGGATGTCCGACGGAACGCGCTCGAGTGCCATTACCGCGGTCGCGCCAGCATCTTCGGCGATACGCGCTTCTTCGGGGGTAACGACGTCCATGATGACGCCGCCCCGCAACATCTCGGCTAAGCCCCGCTTCACTCGCGCGGTACCAGTTTCGCCCGTCATGGTTTCCTCCAAATCGATCTCGATAATGCTACCGGGATCGATGGAGAACTACTCCATCGATCACTTACGCGCCGGGTGCTGCCGTGGGCGGAGGCGGTGGGGCTTTGACGGTGACTTCGGTGCCCACGGGAGCAAACTCCACCCAGGTTCGCCCGGCCGTGAGGGCGATCGGGGCACCATTGGCGTCTGCGTAGGTGGTCACCGCATCGCGACTCAAGCGGCTCCAGGTGCCCTTGACGATCTTGCCGTCAGTGAAGACCCAGGCTGCGCCCGTACCGATCACGATGCCTTCCGCGTTAAAGCGACCGACGCCACCGTTGTACTCGGTGAACTGCACGATCACATTTTGCGGAGCAATCTGCTTGCCGGACGCGGCCTTGAACGCAACGCCGCGTTGCGATCGCAGCCAGGCACCATTCGTCGTGTCCCAGGCCCAGTCCACGTCATATCCGGACGGGAATCCCACAAAGAACGATTCCGCCGGAGTAGCCGTCGCGCTCAGTGCATCGCCAGCCGAGCGATATGCGAAAAGCGCGCGCGGCGGGACCGGTTTTCCACCCAGCGTCCAAGCCGCCTCAGGCCGCGCGTACAAGTTGTGCGGCGCTGGTCGGGAGTTCACTCGGAACAGCACGTCACGGTTGTTCTCATCGACGACAATTACCGGTGCTGCTTTTGCCCGCGCGACGTTTTCGTCGACACCCCCGGAAAAGACGAACACTCCGCCGAGCGGCCACACAACGTTTGCGTCCATGGGGCGCACCGATCGCACCGGACCCACTTCGGGCGGCGCTTCCGAGTTGAACAGCGTGATGAAGCGGGTAATGCCGCCATCAACGACTTCCTCGTACACCGTGTCGGCAACATCGAGTCCGGCCTGGGGTCGCGCTTGGGGGGTGTTTTCAATTTTCACCCAGAGCGCGGATCGCTTCTGGCTCACACCCGACGAATCGACCAATCCGGTCAGCGGCGCAATGGGCGGCGCAGTCGTCGTGGTCGTTGCCATCGACGTCGAGACAGACTTTCCCGAACTCGCTCCGGCAGAACATGCCGCAAGCACCGTAGCGCCGACGATCAGCGTTACCAGAAGTTTGGGT
>JBMOIW010000104.1:0-5608 GCA_049317145.1 Acidimicrobiia bacterium | reverse complement strand
GGTCGTCGTGGTTGTCGGCGCGGGCTTGGTCGTCGTGGTTGTCGGCGCGGGCTTGATCGTCGTGGTTGTCGGCGCAGTCACCGGGGTTGGACGAACAATCGGCCGTTTCGTGATTGCCTCAACTTTTGAGCACGCCGCAGCCGCCACTGCCAGCACGGGAAGGCCCAGAAGTGCCCGGCGCGAAACTCGGGTAGCGCTGATTGTTTCCAGCGCTTTCCCATTGCCGTTGTTCGCATCGCACTGCGCCTGAGCTGCATCGGCGTTGTGGCGGGAATCGTCAACGCTGCGACCATCGCTCGCGGGATCAGCGAATGGTTGGTCGGCGTGCTCTGAACTCGGCATCGTGCGCGCACCTCCGAGCGCCTCGGCACCACGCCGAGTGGGTTCGAAGGAACTAGGTCGGCCGCCCTAAGCCAGTCGTGCCCGCCACGCACGCACGTTCGTTCTCGTATTGGCGCTCACAAAACCGAGCGCACGCCGGGTCAGCCCTTGACAGCTCCCGCAGTCAGCCCGCGAATCAGCTGCTTTTGAAAGATGATGAGCACGATGACAATCGGGACCATGGCAAGAACCAAACCCGCGTAGGCCACGTTGATGCTGGTGGCGTTTTGTTGCACCAGCACCCCAACCCCGATTTGAACGGTGCGTAAGTCGTGTTCGGGCCTGCCACTCGCCGCCAGCTGCGGCCAGAGGTATTGCCCCCACGCGGAGAGCGCCCCAAACACGGTGAGTGCCGCCACTGAGGGGCGCACGATGGGGAGTGCCACTTTCCATAGGAACCGCAAGTGCCCATATCCGTCGAGTTGCGCGGCGTCCCAGAGATCGTTCGGGACACCGAGGAACGCTTGGCGCATCAAGAACGCGCCGAACCCCGTGGCGAGGAACGGAAGGCACAGCGCCGCGTAGGTGTCGTAGAGACCCAGGCTGGAGATGAACTTTAGGTTCGACAGCAGAGTGACCTCGAACGGAATCATCAACGTTGCCAGAAACAGAAAGAACAGCACTCGCTTGAGCGGGAATCGCAAGTATGCAAATGCGTAACCGGCAAGCACTCCGGTCATTACCTGGCCGACAACGATGCACACGGTCATGATCGCCGAGTTGAAGAGATACCGCCCCATTGTTCCGTCACTCCATGCCGCGGAGTACGAGTGCGCGATGGTCGTCCATGTTGCTGCGCGAAATGGATTGGGGGGAATCACCCGCGTATTGAGAATGTCGCCATAGCTCAACGTCGAGTTCACGACCGTGACGTACACAGGAAACACGATTGCGGCCGCGGCAATGGAGAGTGCGAGGTACAGGCCCACAATTCGCAGGATGCGAACGTTGCGGCCCCGACGGCGTAAATCGTTCATGCGTCGCGTCCCGACCCGTAGGTGACGCGCTTTTCGAAAAACACGAGCTGGACAATCGTGAACACGAGCGCCACACCAAATAGGGCTACCGACAACACCGCGGCTTTGCCTTGATCGGGCGAGACCCCGCGCAAGGTCTTGACGAGAAGATACGGCAACGTGGTCGTTGCCCCCGTCGGCCCACCTTTCGATGTTGCATCGATCGGCGGATAGGACTGGATCAGCGCAACAATCGAACCAACCACGAAGACGAAGAGCAACGTAGGCGAAAGCATTGGGATCGTGATGCGAAAAAATCTCCGGATCGCGCCGGCACCGTCAATACGCGCCGCTTCGTAGAGATCGTCAGGAACGTTTTGTAGTCCGGCAGAAAGGACAATGAACGCCAGCGAGATGTTGAGCCACACGACAAACATTGCAACGGAAGGCAACGCCCAGGTCGGGTTCTGGAGCGGCGCGGGATCTGGAAAACCCGGCAGCTCGCGCAAGATGCCCACGACCGGATTCAACAGCGTGAAAAAAATCGTGCCGGCGACACCCGCACCGGTCGCCAAACTCAAGATAAACAGCGTGCGATACACGCCCATGCCCTTGAGCTTGCGATGCCCCAGTACTGCGAGCAACAGCCCAAGAATGATGCTGGCCGGCACGGTGAGGAGCCAGAACTTTCCGGTAACAATCAGCGAGTCCAGGAACTGCTCACTGGTCAACACCTTTTGATACTGCGCAAAGCCGACGTACCTCCCCAATCCGTCCCCCGAGAGCGGCGTTCGGAAAAACCCGAGATATACGTTGCGGGCGAACGGCCAGAACACGAAGAACCCAAAGATCACCAACGCCGGCAAAATCAGCGCGTAGCCAAGGAGCGCTTCGCGAACCCGACGACCGAAGCGTCGAGGTTTTGGGCGCCGCAATGATTCCGTATGAGCGTCGCGCACGGGCGATGTGGAACGCGGCGCTACGTTCGGCCAGGCCATCGCACCTCGTTCGGGAAGTAGCTCGTCGTTCACGCGTCGATCCGCTGACCGGTAACGCTATCGAAGCAATGGATCTGGCTCGGTCCGGCTTGGAGGAGCACATCATCGCCAATGCTGGGAGCGGTTGCGTCGGCGCGCTGGCGCACGGTGATGACTTGTTGATCACGTAAGCGACACACGAAGATGCGATCGTGGCCGTGGGATTCGACAACGGTCACGGTCGCCGGAATACCGTCGTTTTGCGCAAAGGAAAGGTCTTCGGCCCGCACCCCTAACTGCAATTCCGTTGTACCAAGCGACACGAGGTACGCGGCAAGTGGACGGGGCAACGCAATGACGCTACCCGCCACCTCGATTTGGGCGTTGCCTTCGCGACTTGTCACCCGTGCCTGCACCACATTCATCGGCGGGGTCCCGATAAAGCGGGCCACAAACACGTTCGCGGGCTGGTCGTACACCGCTTGTGGCGGACCGACTTGTTGCAATACGCCATCGCGCATGATCGCAATCCGATGACCCATCGTCATTGCTTCGACCTGATCGTGCGTGACATACACCGTCGTGGCCGCGAGACGCCGCTGGAGCTCCACGATTTCGGCGCGCGTTTGGACCCGCAACTTTGCATCCAAGTTGGAAAGCGGCTCATCCATCAAAAACACTCGCGGCCGACGCACGATTGCGCGCGCCAGGGCCACGCGTTGGCGCTGCCCACCGGAGAGCTGTCCGGGCTTGCGATCAAGAAGCTCGCCCAGGCCGAGCGCGTTGGCCGCGTCGGTGACGCGCATCGTTCGCTCGACTTTTGGAACGTTGCGCGCTTTGAGCGGAAACTCGATGTTCGCGGCAACGCTCATGTGGGGATACAGCGCGTAGCTCTGGAACACCATCGCGATATCGCGGTCTTTGGGATCAAGATCATTGACAATTTCGTCACCAATGACGATTTCGCCGTCCGAGGGACGGTCGAGGCCGGCGAGCATGCGCAACGCGGTGCTCTTGCCGCAGCCCGACGGCCCGAGCAACACCAGGAACTCTTCGTCGGCGATCTCGAGATTGAGATCATGCACTGCGACGAAATCGCCAAAGCGCTTCGTCACATTCTGGAACGCAACTCGTGCCACGGTGGTGCTCTCCTCGTCGGTGCCCCATCATGACGCGCCCAGACGTGCGAGGGGTGCCATCCGAGCCGTTCTTTCCCCCGAACGCAGCATCGACCGGCACTACCGTGTGCAGAGGTGACGCTTCGCACTATTTGGCGAAGCGTCCACACTGAAGGCCTTCGCGCTACCGTGCGGACACCACAGCGTCGTCGGGGGCCCCAAGCAATGCGTATCGCGGTGTGCGTCAAGCAGATTCCTGCGTTCGAGGCCATGGAACTCGGAGCGAACGGACGTATTGCTCGAGAAGGCGTGCCGCTGGAGATGAATGCGTACTGTCGGCGCGCCGTCGCAACGGCTGCGACCCTGGCCGCAGAACACCACGGTCATGTGACCGTGGTCACCATGGGCCCGCCCGCAGCAATCGACGCGCTGCGTGAAGCGATTGCGTGGTGCGACAACCAGCACGCTCCCGCACACGGGGTGCTCTTGAGTGATGATGCACTGCGAGGATCGGACACGCTCGCTACGGCCCGGGCGTTGCACGCGGTGCTCGACCGCTTGGGCCCGTTTGATCTCGTGTTGTTGGGACGCAATTCGCTCGATGCAGATACCGGACAAGTGGGACCGGAACTCGCCGAGTTGCTCGGGGTTCCGATGTTGTCGGGCGTGCGCTCCTACACGATGCACCGATCGCCCGAGACCAATAGTGACGCCTGCGACGCAATCTGCGAGTACGACGACAGTTCGGTCACTGCGAACGCAACGTTGCCGTTGCTCATGACGTGCGCGGAGCGATTGTGCGAGCCCGCCAAAGTGGACCCCGATGATCGCTTGCGCGTCGACGCGTCGCGTATCACGACGCTGCGTGCCGCTGACCTTGGTCCCGGGCCGTGGGGTGCGGCCGGATCGCCAACCTGGGTCGGCGAAACCCGCACACTTGCCACGACCCGGCGCTGCCACGTTGACCCAACGGCATCCCTCGACACCCAAGTGGTGCGCGCCCTGGCGATTCTTACGGAACTCGGAGCACTTGACCCGTCTGGTGCGCAACGCGACCATCCGCTGCTCCCCCCGCCCGTCGATCCCGCTCGCGCCACCAAATGCATCGCCGTCATCTGCGAGCCGGGCCACGCCACCTTCGCCCGAGAAGTGCTCGGCGAAGCCGCGCATCTCGCGGCACGGGTCGATGGTTATGTTGCTGGCTTTGCGGCACGCGACGACGCCGGCCCGCTTGCCTCCTGGGGCGCAGACACCGTCCATGCATGGTCGGGCTTACCCGTCGCCGAGGACTGTGCCCATGCGATTGCGCAATGGTGCGCCATGCATACACCGTGGGCGGTACTCGCACCGAGCACGGTGTGGGGACGCGAGGTAGCCGGACGCATTGCGGCGCGACTCGGAGTCGGGCTGACGGGAGATGCGGTCGAACTCGACGTTGTTGATGATCGGCTCGTTGCAGGCAAGCCCGCATTTGGTGGGCTGCTCGTTGCGGCAATTCATTCGACGAGCGCGATACAAATGGCAACGGTGCGCGCCGGCGTGTTCGACAAGCGTGCACCACGTGCGAGCGCGATCACTGCGGCGCCGCTCGATATTCCGTCACAGAGTCGCGTTGGTGTGACTGCGATCGAACCCACAGACGATCTCAATGTGTTGGCCGACGCATCGGTAGTACTTGGCGTCGGTGGCGCAGTACCGCCCGACGCGTACGCCGATCTCGAATCGCTGCGCATCGCCCTCGGCGCCGAACTCGCGGCCAGTCGCAAGGTGACCGACCAGGGCTGGCTCGCACGTTCGCGACAGTTGGGCATTACGGGACGCGCCATTGCCCCCCGGCTGTATGTCGCGATCGGCATCAGCGGCAAGTACAACCACATGGTGGGAGTACGCGCCGCCCGTGCGGTGTTGGCGATCAACCCCGATGCGAACGCTCCCGTATTTGGTTTTGCGGACGCCGGCATTGTGGCACCGTGGCAAGCAGCAGTCCCCGCGCTCGTGACTGCACTTGCCGCACGCGTGGCTGGCGCAAGTAGCTGCACGCGTGGCTGGCGCAAGTAGCTGCACGCGTTGCTGACGCGCGACGCGCACGTGGCTGCACGCGTGGCTGGCGCGCGACGCGCACGTGGCTGCACGCGTGGCTGGCGCGCGACGCGCGCGTGGCTGGCGCGCGACGCGC
>JBMOIW010000103.1:0-5658 GCA_049317145.1 Acidimicrobiia bacterium | reverse complement strand
CTTCACCACAAAGCTTCACCACAAACGCTTGCTCGCGCTCCCCGGACACCTGGAGGAGGACAAATGTCCGGGGAGCTCGCGTGCACTGATATAGGTCGGCCGACCCAGTCGTTCGTGCCCGAAGAGCTCCACGTTGTTCCGTGTTCGGTTCACCACGCTCATCGCCGCAGCGTGCGCAGGCTCCCGATGGTCTCCCAGGGTTCAAATCCGTCAGCGACCGCACGCTCCCACACCCGAAACGGCCCCTGTCCTCCGTCTACAGGATCGGCGAACACGTCATGGATTGCGAGGACTCCGCCCGGCGTGATGAACGGTTCCCACGCCAGATAATCCGCCATCGCGATGTGCTCCGAATGCCCTCCGTCGATGAACAACAATGCGAGCGCCTGATGCCAGTAGCGTGCCAGTGCAGGTGAGTCACCGATAAGTGCAACCACCGTTGCTTCCAATCCCGCTGCTTCGATCGTACGGCGAAACTCTGGCAAGGAGTCGATACGGCCAGAACGTGCATCAACGACACCGTCGTCATGATGCTCCCACCCCGGTTGCATCTCTTCGGAACCACGATGGTGATCAACGGTGATGCAATGTTGCCCCGCAGCTTCGGCGGCAGCCGCGAGATAACACGCCGACTTTCCGCAATAGGTGCCGATTTCGAGCACCGGACCATCCACGCGCGTCAGTACGTCATTCGCTGCACGAAAGAGGGCCAGTCCCTCCACGTCGGGCATATAGCCACGTGCCGTTCGGGCAACATCGAGGACCGCCCGAACGCGTTGCGAGAGATAGGGATCGGCCATTGCCATCACCCGATTCTTGCAGGTCACCGCCAAATCGTCTCGAGGCCGTGTGTAAGCGTGCGCTGCCCGGTACCCTGAAGCGAACCGACGGAGGGAGTTAGCGTGGGCGAAGAATCGTTACCGGACCGCAATCTGGGAATGGACTTAGCTCGGGTCACCGAAGCTGCTGCGCTCGCTGGTGGCCGTTGGGTGGGACGCGGCGACAAAAATGCGGCCGACCAAGCAGCCGTTGATGCGATGCGTATAACGCTCAACACCGTGCCAATGCTCGGTACGGTCGTTATCGGCGAAGGTGAAAAAGATGAAGCGCCAATGCTCTTCAACGGCGAGCAGATCGGCACCGGCGGTCCGCGCTGCGACATCGCCGTCGATCCCATTGATGGCACGAGCCTTACCGCGCTGGGCCGCAACGGCGCCATTGCGGTCATCGCGCTCGCACCCGAGGGGACGATGTTCGACCCGGGGCCGTGTGTCTATATGGACAAAATTGCTACCGGTCCCGATGCCGCACATGTCATCGATATTGATGCTCCAGTACGAGAAAATCTCGAATCCGTCGCCAAAGCTAAGGGCGAGAACCTAAGCGATCTCACGGTAATGATCCTTGATCGCGATCGGCACACGAACCTGATTCAGGAATGTCGGGACGCCGGAGTGCGCATCCGCCTCATTTCCGATGGCGACGTTGCAGCGGCAATTGCAACTGCGTGGGCGGGGTCCGGGGTGGATCTCTTGCTCGGCGTGGGGGGAACTCCCGAGGGAGTGATCGCTGCGTGTGCGCTCACCTGTTTGGGTGGAGCGATCCAGGGGCGACTTCAGCCACGCAACGACACCGAACGCGCGGCAGCCGAAGAAGCTGGATATGACGTCGATCGCGTGCTGCGCACGCACGATCTGGTGTCGGGCGACGACATCTTCTTTGCCGCTACCGGAATTACTGATGGTGAGCTGCTGCGCGGTGTGCGCTACTTCGGCGATGGCGCCACGACCCAAAGCATCGTTATGCGCGCCAAGTCCGGCACTGTCCGCACGATGGACTCCCGACATCGGTGGCAAAAGCTCCTGCAATTCGAAGACCTCACCAACGACGAGTAACGCGCTCGACCATCCCTGCGTTGGCAATCGTCGCAATCGCGACGAGGGACCAGCGAATCATTTTGCGTCATGTGCACCACGAACATCGTTCGTGGCCGACCTACACGTGCGTGAGACGGGCGGCCTTCCCGAGTAGCGAAGGAGGTGGCACCTGTTGTCGCAGTCTCATTGTTCGCGTCGACGAACGGATTCGTCGATAAGCACGAGGGCGGGAGCAGTGCTCCCGCCCTTTTGTAACGCTCCTGAATCATGCGGCTCATTTCCGATCACAAGTGACGCTGAGCGGCCTTGCGGCCGACACGTAACGTCATGCAGCGTTGGCACACCATTTCGCTCGTGACCGGATTCCTCGCACTCCCATTGCTGTTTGGCGCATGTGTTCCGGCCGCATCGCCCGCACCGGCCTTGCCGCCGCTAACGGGCTGTTCACCGTACGACAAGAGCATCCAACAAAACGGCACCCGTACAGGTGCACCAACGCTTGAAGAAGTTCAAGCCAACCTGGCTGGTAACGGAACGAACATCAATCTTCCTCCCCGAAGCGTTGCCGCGATTGCCGCAATGGAGCGCACCAAGGGTTGCGCGAAATACAACGACGGATCACCACGGCTCGGACCTAAGCAATTTGACTGCTCTGGCCTCGTAATCTGGTCATATGCGAAAGCATTGGGAAAACTTGACCCTGATGGCTCGGCAAGTCTGGCGGCAAAGGCTGTCCTTCCCAACGACTCAGCAGGAATGTGGACCGCGGCGCAAAACAGGACCAACCGCCTCTCCCCTGTCCAGCCCGGCAATGAACTTCCCGGCGATCTGGTGTTCTACGACACCGACCGCGATGGGAGCGTCAACCACGTCGCCATAGTTGCCCAGAAGGGCTGGATCGTCCACGCCGAAGGCACCCCATACGGCCTAACGATCAAATCAACAACCACGTCGACGAGCGGCTACTTCATCAGCACCTCGAACCCGAAATTCAGAGGTATCGCTCGCTACACCTGATTACAGACCTCGGATAACACGGTGCAAGTCGTCGTCAGCGCTTCTCGGAGTCCCGTAACTCAGGCCACGCGGTTGATGGAGTCGTTGCATAGTCATACGCACTCCAACCGAGCGCTTTGGTGTCAAGCCCCGCTTGGCGTACCGCGGCGAAATCTTCCGGAGTCATCTTGTCGGCAATCCCGCCGATGACGTGCACTTCGGCTTTCGGATTTCCGAGGTTGGCGCGCATGCGCTGCACGCTCTCATCGATATAGCGCACATGATCCCGATAGGGCTCCTTGCGAAACGTTGCGTACGCCATCGGGAGCCACACGTCGTAGGACTTGGCGATTGCTCCCCACGGAAAACTTGGCCAGAACGTGGAGCTCAGGGACTCGATCTGCACGGTCGGGAGCACGATCGCACCAAGCGTCCCCCGCACTTCGCGCCGCGCCGAAATCGATAGCGCGATCAGCGCATCGTTGCGCGTGGGAATGTCCGCAACGTCAGTCGCTTCAATATCGAGTGCGATGCCATCAAACCCGTGTCCGTCGACGCGAAATTTATCCATGGCCACAACGCGCGCCAGATCCGCGTTCGCGTCCAAGAGCCGCGGTGCATACCAGGCGACGACGCGTACACCGTGCGCATGGGCCCGCCGAACGAATTCGCTGACGAGCTGCTCATCCACAATCGGCGTCGGCGATCGTTCGTCGTCTCGACTGACCTGCAGATACAACGTTTTGACGCCGAGACGCGCCATATCCTCGACGTTTGCTGCGCTCACGCGGGGAGTTGCGCCGCCGGTTTGAAACGCCGGTACGTAATCAAATACGTCGACCCATGCCCCCAGGCCGCGGTATGCGTCGAGCGTGCGCTGACCCGGGTTCGGGATGGGTTGCCCCGGAACCAGGGTCGTCGTTGTAGTCGTCGAAGACGAAACCCGGGGCGAACAGGCACTACCGGCTACGACGGCAAGGAGGGCAGCAGCCACTCCCGCGCGACGCCGCACCCGCACGCTCTGCGTACGGAACTGCATCATGCGTTAGCCGAGCGCGCCAGCAACCGTAAGCCGTGCATTGGCACGGGCCAGTGCGGCGGACGCCTCTGCATCAGCCGAATTCGCCAGAAGAGCTTCGGCTCGTACTTTCGCGTCTTGCGCTCGCGCAACGTCGATCTGATCCGACATCTCAGCCACATCCGACAACACAATCACGCGATCGTTCGCCACTTCGACGAAACCGCCGTGTACCGCAGCTTGTTTCCACGTTTCATCCGATAACTCGAAGCGCACTGCGCCAATTCCGAGTGCGCCCAAGAACGGTTGGTGCCCCGGCAGGAACGCGACGTCGCCGCCTTCGAGGGTGCGGCAGACCAACATGTCGGCCTCGCCCTCGAAGAGGACACGTTCGGGCGATACGAGCTGAACGGACAACGGCATCTCAGTGCTCCTAAAGCGACTTCGCCTTGGCGAGCACGGACTCAACGCCACCGACGTTGAAGAACGCCTGCTCCGGTACGTCATCGAGTTGCCCGTCGCAGAGCGCTTCGAACGCGTCGATGGTCTCTTCGATCGGGCAGTAGATGCCCTTTACGCCCGTAAAGACTTCGGCCACGAAGAACGGTTGCGAGAAGAAGCGTTGAATCTTTCGGGCACGCGCCACAGTGATCTTGTCTTCTTCGGACAATTCGTCGAGCCCAAGGATGGCGATGATGTCCTGGAGTTCCTTGTAGCGCTGGAGGATTTCCTGTGTGCGGCGCGCCACACGATAGTGACGCTCCCCCACAACTTCCGGCGCAAGAATCGTCGAGGTCGACGACAGCGGGTCGACGGCCGGGTAGATACCGAGCGCCGCGATCTGACGCGACAACTCTGTGGTTGCGTCGAGGTGGGTGAAGGTCGTGAACGGTGCCGGGTCGGTGTAGTCGTCTGCCGGCACGTATACGGCTTGCAGTGACGTAATCGAGCGACCCTTGGTGGAGGTGATGCGCTCCTGCAACTCGCCCATTTCATCAGCGAGGGTGGGCTGGTACCCCACGGCGGAAGGCATACGACCGAGCAGCGTCGACACTTCGGAACCTGCCTGCACAAAGCGGAAGATGTTGTCGATGAAGAGCAGCACGTCCTGGTTCTTGACGTCACGGAAGTACTCGGCAACCGTCAGTGCGCTCAAGGCAACGCGCAGACGCACGCCCGGCGGTTCGTCCATCTGGCCGTAGACCAACGCGGCCTTTTCGATAACGCCGGACTCTTGCATTTCGAGCCAGAGGTCGGTTCCTTCACGAGTGCGCTCTCCCACGCCCGCGAACACCGACACACCACCGTGCTGCGACGCAACGCGGTTAATCATCTCCATGATGACGACGGTCTTGCCCACACCGGCACCACCGAAGAGACCGATTTTCCCACCCTTTACGTACGGGGCGAGCAAGTCGATGACTTTGATGCCGGTCTCGAACATTTCGCGCTTGGGTTCGAGTTCGTCGAACGCGGGGGCCGGACGGTGAATCTCCCACCGATCGTCGATTCCCGTGAGCTCGCTCTCGCTGACGTCAAGCGGCTTACCAAGCACGTTGAACACGTGGCCAAGCACACCATCACCGACCGGCATCATGATGCCGTGACCCAGGTTGCGCACCACGGTGCCGCGTTGCAAGCCGTCCGTGGGTTGCATGCACACCACGCGCACGCGGTTGTCACCGATCTGCTGCGCGACTTCAGCGGTGATGACGAGGTGCGCACCGTCGAGGGTGACGTCCATCTCGACCGCAGTGTTGATCTCGG
>JBMOIW010000102.1:0-5660 GCA_049317145.1 Acidimicrobiia bacterium | reverse complement strand
ACCGTGCGAATTTCGTCGAGCAAGTCTATTTCTGGCGCATCGACGGTTCCTTGGCCGGGAGCCACGCGAAACACCCGATCCCGCTGCATTCGCATGGCACGCGCCGCCGCCAGACCAGCAGTGAGCTCATCGATAAACACTGCATCCTCTTGCGCTCGCGACCCAAAGAGCAGCCCCCGCTCGATCGCCTGATCGCGTAGCACCGGTGCTACCGGCGCGCGCCCGTGCGACAGCTCCGCCAGCAACGTGTCCGCTCCCGCACTCCCGCCAAGGGTCTCACAAAGTGTGCGCAGTCGCTCGCGAATTGCTGCGTGCGTGCGGGCTTCTCGATCCAGCGTGAGCTCCAGCGCAACCAGGCGTCGCTCGGCAAGACCCACGAGCGCCGCGGCCCGTGCAGTTCCATTGGTCCGTCGATACGACTGCAACGCCATCAACACGAGTGGTGCCGATTTGGTCGGAAGCCCGACGTACTGCGGAAAGAGGTGACCTCGATAGAAGTCCTCCCGAAGCATGCCCACACTTCGGCCCAGTACTCGCGCCGTGTGTGCGAACTGGTACTGCAGGTCATCGAGTTCCCGAAGCTCATTCATGAGCCGCAATTGATAGCCGCGACGCACCGTTGTGGGATGCGTTTCGGAATTGATCAATGCAATTTCGTCTCGGATTCCGTGTGCGCGTCCAGCCACCTGCGCGCCGCGCGTTTGGGCGAAGTCGCGGAACGCGACTTGGACCACTTCACCTTCGACCACGGAGAGTCCGGTGAACTCCCGCGCCAGGTCTGGCTCATAAAACTTGACTGCCTGCTCCATCTGCTCCATGCGTGTACCTCCCGAGGTGCGGGGAAGTTTGTCGTACACCGCGCAGTACCGTCGACCGCGACCTCCACACCAGTGCGCGTGCGCTACCGATGAGCTCGCGGCGCGCAGTGCATCGCCTTTTAGAAAATGCACAAGCGCCGCCCCGAGGTGTCGGATCCGCAATGGATCCGACCGCCCGAAGCGGCGCCTGAAGATCGCTACGAGTTATTTCCCGGCGCGATCCGCGTAATCCTGGAGCGCAGTGGTAGCACCTTTGGCTGCCGCATCGAGCTGCGGCTTGGCCGACTTGTTGTCGTCGAGAATTCCGGTGATGGCGTCCTCGACCGAGCGTCGAACATCGGAGTAGGGGCCAATGACCGGACCAGCGGTGACGTTGTTGCCGGGGGCTTTGACCATCTGGTCGTAGCCAATCTTAAAGGCCGGTTGCTTGTCCCAATACGCGATCAGGTTTGGCTCTTGCGCCGCCTTTGTCGTTGTTGGCAGGAACCCCGTTTCAATTGCCCACTGGGCTTGCGCAGATGCGGAGTTCAAGAACGCGAGCCACTGCCAGGACGCAGCGATCTTTTCGGGGCTCGCTTTGCGCGAGATATACAGACCGGCACCGCCAGCGCTGATCCCGCCGCCGGTCGGTCCGGGCATCGGCGCTGCACCGAGCTTGATGTTCTTGTCGGCGAGAATTCCTGCATTCAAAATGTTGAGCGCCGTGCCCAGTGCAGCCGTTGACCAAAGCGACATAGAGCTTTCGCCCTGGCCAATCGCGAACAGGTTTTGGTACCCGGTGTCGCGCTTGTAGTTCTTGATCAAACCATCTTTGCGCATGCTCTCAAACCACGAGAAGATGCTCTGCCCGGTGCCGTTGTTAAAGGACGCCTCGGTGGCGAGTGCCGAGCGACCGTTTTCGCCGTTGACGAAATAGTCCCCCGCTTTCGCCATCCATTCCTCGAACAGCCACGAGTCGGTCTCGAAGGAGAATGGTGCACCGGTTGATGCATTGGCGGCCTTGAGCTTCTGGGCGTATGAACGCACCTCGTCGAGCGTTGCCGGCGGCTTATTGGGGTCGAGGCCGGCCTTCTCAAAGTCGGTCTTGTCAAAATACAGAATCGGCGTGGAAACGTTGAACGGCATCGCCTCTTGCACGCCGTCGATTTTGAACATCGACTGCACCTGGGGCAAGAAATCCGTCATCGAGTAGTTCGCCTTGTTGATGCAGCTCTGCGCCGGCAAGAACACGTTGGCATCGACAACGGACTGAATCTGGCGATCCTGGATTTGTGACACCTCCGCAAGATCACCGGTGGTCTTTGAGGCGTTGACCTTCTCGAGCACGTTGTCGTACGTCGTCAAGAGCACCGTGGTGACTTTGACTTTGTTTTGCGAAGTGTTGAATTGGTCCGCCAGCTTCTTCAGCGCTTTGTCGTTGTCTTCGGCCATCGCGTGCCACATCGTGATCGGCACCGGTGCCGACACATTGTCGAGCGCACTGAGCGGACAGTCCGGCAGCTCTTGTTTTGGTCGGGCCTGGCCGCCCGAACCTCCGCCGCACGCACTCAACACCACTGCAGCGGCGATCCCAACCGCTGTCACCACAACACCAGAGCGTCGCATTGCTCCCCCTCACCAAGTCAGCTCGAACAAGCGTTGCACAGATCGAGGCGCAGTGCGTGGCACGACGCCCCGAGATCCATCATCCACAGAGCGCAGAGCGAGTTCGAAAAAGGCCTTGCCTCAGTAGTTGACGACCCCCAGCCACGCCGGCTTGTTGTCGTAGGTAGGAAGGATTGAGCTGAGCGTCTCTGTAGATACGCCGCCGCGTCTAACCAGAACCTCGGCCATCACCGTCCGGAAATCGGTCAATACGGGGATGGCGTCGGAGCGTTCCGATCCTGGCATCGGGAGTTTGGTCCAATCTGCAGGGTAGCCACCGCGGATCCCGCCGTTGACCTTGCCCCCCATGACCATCATGACCGTGCCTCGACCGTGATCGGTCCCACCACTCTCGTTTACCTTGACCGTTCGGCCAAACTCAGAAACCACCAGGACCGTGACCTCGTTCATTCCTTGGCCTAGATCCTGATAGAACGCTTGCAACGCATTCGCAAGACGAGAGAGTCGACTGGTTTTCACGCCGTCGATCGTCTGGTCCAACGCCGCAACATCTACGGCGTGTGTGTCCCAACCACCAAGGGTAATTCCCACGGAACGCAATCCGACATTGGCGCGAATGAGATCGGCAGTTTGCTTGAGTTGCGCGCCAAGGCTGCCACCCTTTCGATACAGCGTTCCGAGCGCAGGGGACACATAGGCCGGGACTTTCGTTTGCACGTCGTTGACCACATCAATCGTCTTGCCGCCCATATCCGAAACTGCGGTGGAATTCGTCGAGTACAGGCTTTTGAGGGCAGTAGTTGCACTCACGGAGTTTTGGAATCCACTGACTGCAAACTCGGGTTTTGAAGTGAACCCAAACACCCTGCCGGTCCCCTCGAATGCAAGCGGCATCGCTGCGCCCACTCCAACTGCCGTCAAACGATCGGTGTTCACCGCTCCGGCGAACCGGTTCATGAGCCCTGCTGGCTGTCTTTTCGCCGACCCATCCGCCAGCATGCGTTCCGCCTCAAAGTGGCTCAACGTAACGGCTTCGCGAATCCCACACGCGGGGATGATCGCAAGCTTGGTGTCCTTCCACGCGCCGTCGTAGAGCGGCTTCATTTCGGGATGCAGGAACAGATCCGTCGCTGCGACAGGATTCGCATCAGACCCGTTCAGCCTGAGGTCGCTTGTGAACGATATGTCTTTCCCAGTTCCATCTTTCAACAAGGAACCATTCCGGTAATTTTTATACGAAGCGTTGTTGCAAGGCGCAAGGACGCCCAATCCGTCGATGCCGCCGCGGAGGAAGATGTGAACAATGACATCCCCAGTCTTTGGATCCTCTGGCGTTGCGAACGCGAAACGCGGGCTCAGCGCGCCGACCGCCAACGTCGACACTCCAGCAATCCCGACAACACCGAGAAAACGCCGGCGACTCATTTCGTGATTCAGTGCGTCGCTAATCGGGTTACTCACGGTCTCGTTCTCCTTCTCCGCTGGCACAACTAGCCGCGCATCATGAATTGGGGGTGACACAACAACAAGCCAACCGCAGCGCCAGCGCCAACATCGGTTACTGAAGCCAGCAGACCCGATGCGCTCAGACCTGCCGCGTCCTCAATCGCCTTGGCATCAGCATCCGACAAGGCGATTCCGAACTGCTTCGCAAGCGCCCGTACTGCATCGCGCACCGTCTTTGGTGCGTCGAGCCCCGACCACTGGGTTACGAGTAACGATTTCGCATCCACACCAACGCCGACATTCGTATTGCCGGTACCGGCGCACTTCAGTTGGTTGCGCCCCAGTTGGCCGGCGAAGTTCCAACGCTGCAGCATTCCGGACGATGTGAGCCACACCGACCGCACATCCGGCCAACCGTCAGGCGTCGGATAACCGTTCATCGGCTGGCCCAACTTGTATCCCCAGCCACCGACCGGTCGCCAATACGCCTCATCTTGCGCACTCAACACGATTGGAGCACCCGCCTGAAGATCCCAACCAAGGGTTGCCGCCCTTGATACTCGAAGCGCCGAAACCATGTACTCCGTGGGCCGCTTGAACTTTTTTCCGCTTGATGCGGCGAACTCCGGAGACCGAAGCAGTGCTCTCAGCACCGGAGCAATTGCCGTGTCGTTGTCGCGGTACACCTTTGCGAGGCGATCCACGAGGTTGTCGTTTGACGTGACATCAGGAGCATCGGTCACAAAGTGACGAACGAGCTTCCACGCAATGTAACGCGCCGTAGATTCATGCTTCGCCAAGAAGCGAACGAGATCCTTCCCGTCTTCGATCGTTGCCGTGCCCTGTTCTCTCGCCGGACGACTCCACTGAGGAGCTCGGAGCCCTTGAGGATCTCGGAGAATCGAGACTGCATCCAGATTGTGCAGGGCTGCATCGAACCTGAACGCAGTAAATCCCTCAGCAGGGCGGATTGCGCTATCACTCCACGCGCGCGTCGCTGTCCATCCGGACATCACCTTTGCGGTAGCACGTACATCGTCCTCGTCATATACCTGCTTGCCCTCGATGATGCCCAGCGTGTGTAACTCCAGCAGTTCACGCGCGTAGTTGACATTCATTGTGCCCAACTTGCCGTTGTTCCCAACGTTGTCCAGATAGAAGAGCATCGCCGGGTGTTGGCATTGGGCAAGCAACAGGTCACTGAACTTTCCGAGCGCATTAGGCCGGATGACATCGCGAATCAAAGACGGGCGAAGCGGATGGGTACCTGATTCCTTGATACGGCGGGGTGTACTGAAGTGGTTCGACCAGAACTGCACCATGACTTCATGCAATTGGCGCTCGGAGTGCACTGCACGTACCAAATCGGCGTGCTCAAACTCGATGAACCACTCTGAGGCAACTTGCTCGACGATTCTGCCCTTTTGATCGTCGGCAGCTTTTGTCCAGGCGTCTTGCATGTCTTTATGTAGATCATCAACCGACTTAGTGATCCACTTCGCACCCGCAAGGCGCGAAGAAGCATCATCGAGACCTTTGCCGTCGGCCTGCTTGCCGCTGAGCTGTTCCTCGATCCACGCCGTTGTGCCGATGGCGTTGATGCGATTCACAACGCCCGGCGTTGCCCCAAAGGTTGCTCGGCCGGCAAGGAGCTCGGCCGTAAGCGCCACCGGCGGCGGAACGGGCTGCGTTGTGGTCGTGGTCGGCTGGGTAGTTGTCGGAGCCGGCTGCGTTGTGGTCGTAGTTGTGGCCGCCGCGGTCGTGGTTGTCGGCGCGGGCTTGGTCGTCGTG
>JBMOIW010000101.1:0-5972 GCA_049317145.1 Acidimicrobiia bacterium | reverse complement strand
CGTCAAGAAGAACAAAGCGTAGAACTGACCGGAATACCAAACCACCGCTGGACAACGACTGAATGGTCATCGTTCCAGTGACGTCGGACGGCAACATGTCGGGAGTGAACTGGATCCGCCGGAATTCAATCCCGAGTGCCCGAGCAATGGCGTTTGTCAGGAGCGTCTTTGCCGTGCCGGGAACCCCTTCGAGGAGCACGTGACCCTGCACCGCAATTGCCGCGAGGATGACTTCGACAATGTGGTCTTGGCCGACAACAACCTTGCGGACTTCCGTAGTCACGCGTTGACAGAGCTCTTTCATTGCGTACTCCTAGTTTCGGTAAGACGAGCAAGAACACGGGTTGCGGTAACAAGGTCGGCTTCCGTGCGAATGGGTCTGGTAACCACTTGAATTTCTGCTTCGTTGAGGCCGATGCGAATAGCGGCGCTCCGAAACAAGTCGTCCGAGTACTCCGTTTGGATTCCGGTGCGCTGGGCAGCAATTCGGCGAATCACACGTTGCACGTTTGCACCACTCGCTCCGGGATCACGCGCGGCTGCCAGGGATGTTGCGTAAGCCTCGATGTAGCGCTGGCGCGAAGGCGAAAGCATGGGGGCGTGCGTCTCGGGTGGACCCAAGCGCCTCGCCTTTGCGACCAAGAACACAATTCCGGCGAACACAATTCCGAGCCCGGCAAGACGCCATGGGACTGGTATGGCGTTCAGTCCTTTCCGCTTCGTGCGGTCAAAGCCGTGGATTCCTTCAGCAAAATCAACCGTTCGATCATCACCGGCAAGCCGCAGGGAGAACAGTGCATTGTCGGTGTTGACGAGTTGGCTGTTCGAAACGAGAGAGCCATCGGCCACTGCGATAACGGTTCCGCGCGCTCGCGTGACCTCGACCACAACCGTTCGATTGGCCGTTCCCAATATGGGCCGCACGCCTTGCGGGAGCGTGTCCCACGATCCGAACCCTTGTTGTTGCACGGTGACGACGCCGGCAGTGAGGGACGTGAGCGCGAGTGGACGCACCTCGGTCTCCCCCTCCGGTCTCCAGGTCAGTGGTACACCGGTGATCTCGCGGAGCCAGTCTTGACCATTCGAAATTGCGACAAGTCGCCCCCCGCGCTCGACAAAACTTGTGACGGCGGCTCGCTCCCCTTCGTCAAGCTCCGCGCGGTCATCCGCGATCACGAGGGTATGCGCGGGGTTCAGCGCGCTTTCGTCGAGCGGCCCCTGAATGCGGTTGGTCCGCCAGCCGTATGAGTTGAGGAGGAGATACCAGCCGCGATAGCCGAGTGTGGAGGTCGCGAAGGTCGAACCATTGGGTGCAGGCTTCGACGGCGCAAGATTGCCGAGAAACAAAAACGCGGTCACGAGAACCGTCAGCGCCAGCGTGACGAGGATGATCGCCTTCCAGACCGTGCGGATCCCGCGCCATTGAGAACGTACGGAACTACGCGTTGCGGGAGCGCGCCTGGCGCTCGTGAAGGTCATGAGCTCGCCCCCGAAGTAACGGTGGTGGTGCACTCCGCGAGCACGCGGGCCCAGCCGACACGCGCCGCCGCTGCGGCGGCTGCGTCGGCCGGTATACGGGCGTAGACGACAACATCAAATTGCTGCGCAAGATCGTCGAATGACGGATTCCGCAGCGCGCGCACGAGTTGGCCCGTGGTGAGCGAGGAGTCAAATGGCAAAATACGGCGCGCGTCGAGGCGCAGTAGTCCGGCGCGGAATCGCAGGCGAACCGCGCGGCTGAAGTCACCGGCTCGTTCGGCATCCTCGGCAAGGGCATCGAGTTGTTCGGGTTCTCGAATGTCGATGGTGTCCGGGTCAAGATCCTCGGCGGCTTGTGGGGTCGCGCCGGATTTGTCTTTTGCATATTTCTTGTTCTTTTTCGGTTTTTTTTCGGCGCGGCTTCGTCGGATGAGCCATCTCACCAGCAGGGCACCGAGGCCGATCACCACAATGCACGCGACCACGATCACAATGATTTCCACGAGTGCGCGTAGGCCATCTGTGGCCGGAGCCTTCAGGGGCTTTTTCGGAGCTGGCGGCTGAGACTGTTTCGGCTGTGTGGTGGCCGGGCGCGTTTTTGGCGCCACTGTGGTGCTGGGGGAACGGAGCCAACGCTCGACTTGGCGCGCCGACCGCTGTAGGGGCGTGCCAGTGGTAGGAGTGGTATTGAACTCCGGTTCGCGCAGGAGTTCTTCGGCGCGCTGGCGGGCTTCGGGAGCAGTGGGGTTATCGGTTGCGAATGCTGCGCCTTGGGGATCGAGCCCGACGGTCCATGCGCTCAACGAAAGGATGACTGCACCAAGAAGTGGCCCGCGATGGCGGTTCATACGGGGATCGCCCCTTTGCGGGCTTGGCCGACGTCCCCGGCAGCGAGTGCAAGGTCGAGGCCTTCTCGGCGAACCCGGGCATCGAGATATGCGCCAAGCGCGATGCTGGGGACAAGGGGAAGAAGGAACGTGGCAAGGATTGATGCAGTAGTCATTGCGACAAGGCCGCGAGTATTTGCGTTCGCAAACGTGCTTTGCGCAGGCAAGAACAGTGCAAACACCGATGCGCAGAGCGAGATGAGTACGATCGCAATGAGATAACCGAGCAAATACGACCAGAGTGTTGCACCAAAGCGATATCGCACTAACTGGGTTGATCGTCGCAGCGCCCGAAACGCACGCTCATGTTCGAGGACAACAATTGCCGGCGCAAAAGAAAGTAGGACTGCGACAACAATTCCGACGAAAATGACGATCGGGTACACGAGAATTCGGATCGCCGGCAGGGTAACCGTGAGGCGCGCGGCAACGAGCAGGCTGCCCCATAGGAAAGCTGCGAGCGCAACGCACGCTGCTCCGACACGCCATCGTCGACCGATATTTATGCGTTGTTGTCGTAACACAGTGCGATCATTTCGAGCGGGCACACTGGAAAACGCAAGTGATATGCGCGCGGTGCACCACACGCTGACAACGATAAGCGCAAAGTACTGGGTCCCTGCCATGAGCAATGTCACCACCGAAACCGGAAACCCGACACTTGCCCATACAAACTCTCCCGAACGGTCTTGCGGGATTGCATAGCTCAGCGCAACGAGAACCAACCAAGTCGGCGCGGTGACAGCGACGCTGCGAGTTATGCACGCAGCGAATCGCGATCGGTATGCGGTAAACGCTGCGTCGACGATCTCGACTGCCCGCATTGGTCGTAATTCCACTGCGCCAACCTACTCGGCAGAACTCGTAGTTCACGCGCAGCGCGTTGACCCGGAGTCGGTGAACGCCCCACCCTCGACGGGGTGGAACTCCCACCGATAGCTGTCGTCAGCGAGGGACAGCTCGAGCACGCCGAACGTGGTTGCGTTGCTTGCCTCACTGCCCACCCGCGGAAACAGGATCGGGTACAGAGTGCGCCCACCAGTTCCGACCACAAACTGGCGTAAGCCACTATTTGCAACCGCTCCGGTCGCCGTCATTGGCGCGAAGCGCTCGTAATCATGGTCGTGGCCGGAGAGCACGATGTCGGCGCCCGCAGTACTCAAGATCTCCCAAAACGGCTGCATGAACTCGTTGGATCCGTGGGGCCCCGAGCTAAAGCGCGGGTGATGCCAATACGCCAGCGTGCACGGAGTTCGGTTCGCAGCGAGATCTTGTTGGAGCCACACACCCTGTGGGCTCGTCGCAGTGCACCCGCCAATTGCATCACAGTTCGAGTTCAACGCAATGATGTGCCACGCGCCGAGGTTGTAGCTATACCAACCTTTGGTGGGATCGCCGGCACGGGCGCCGAAGTACGCGTAGTACGGCGTGGCATTCTTCGTGTTGTACTCGTGGTTGCCCGGCACGGGGTACGCACGTTCATTGAACCGACCCCAGGTGGGCGCGTAGCAGTCAGCGAACTCTTTTGTCGTCCCGCTGTCGTAGGCCAGGTCTCCCAATACTGCGATGGAACCGGGAAGCTGTTCGAGCAGCGCAGCGGTCTTGGTGTCGCCATCTAGTTTGCAGTCTGCAACGTCACCGGCCGCAAGCAGAGTCACTGGAGGAGCCGATGGGGTCGTGGTCGTTGCGGCGGTTGATGCGGAGGGATCTGCGGACATTGATGCGCGATTAGCAGAACACGCACCGAGTACGAGCACGGTGATGACGATCGCAGTTTGGCGAAACGGGGAACGATGCACGATGCTCACCGCACGCGCAGGATGAGCGCGTCGCCTTGTCCACCGCCACCGCAGAGCGCAGCTGCGCCCATACCGCCGCCGCGGCGGCGCAGCTCGTGGAGCAACGTTCCGGCCAAGCGCGCACCAGACATGCCGATTGGGTGACCGAGTGCGATCGCGCCACCGTTGACATTGACGCGCGTGTGGTCGATGCCCAGATCGTCTATGGAGGCAAGTGCAACCGCAGCAAACGCTTCATTGATCTCGAACAAGTCCAGGTCCGCAACCGTGTAGTTGGAGCGTTCAAGTGCGTTGCGGATTGCCCGACTGGGCTGGTGCAACAGCGAAGTATCAGGGCCGGCAACCATGCCGTACGACACAATCTCAGCAAGTGGCTCGATGCCGAGTTCAGCCGCGCGATCTGCGTGCATCACGATAAGTGCTGCAGCACCATCAGAAATTTGCGAAGCGTTTCCTGCAGTAATCGTGCCGTCGGGTGCGAATGCCGGGCGCAGTTCCGCCAGGACATCGGTGGTTGTGCCCGGGCGAATTCCCTCATCCGTGTCGATGGTGATGGGGTCGCCTTTGCGTTGTGGCACAACGACGGGGGTGATTTCTTCTGCGAGCGCCCCCGACTTCAGCGCTGCGGATGCGCGTTCGTGGCTCTGGGTTGCAAACGTATCTTGACGATCACGGGCGATGCCAAAGTCAGTGGTATAGCGCTCGGTTCCGGAACCCATGTGTGCTGCATCAAACGCGCACCACAGGCCGTCATGAATCATCGAGTCGACCATGTCGGCGTTGCCCATGCGCAATCCGGAGCGTGCTCCGGGCACCAGATATGGCGCGCGGGTCATGGATTCCATACCGCCGGCGACAACAACGTTTGCTTCGCCGGACTGAATCATTTGATCGGCGAGGTATAACGCGTTGAGCCCGGAGAGACACACCTTGTTAATCGTGATTGCCGGGACGAGCATGGGGATGCCGGCAGCTACGGCGGCTTGGCGGGCGGTGATTTGTCCAGTACCGGCCTGTAGTACCTGGCCCATGACGACGTAGTCCACGTTGGCGCCGTCCAGGCCGGCATGCGCAAGCGCGTCGCGTATTGCGATTGCACCAAGGTCGACGGCGGTCAGTGACGCGAAAGCGCCCGACAGTTTTCCGATCGGCGTGCGGGTGGCGGCGACAATCACAGAGCCCGGCATGGTGTCCTCTTTTGGAATGGCAGCGTGGACCAGCGTACCTGCCGTTACGCACGTGGGACGCAGCGGTCGTTCAACGCGTGCGGAGCCACGACCCCTTTGAGCCATACACTTTGCGCATGTTGCTGACCGAAATTGATCACATCGCGATTGCGGTGCCAGACCTCGATGCGGCGATTGCGTGGTATGCCGACACGATGGGTGCCACGGTGGCGCACCGAGAGATTGTTGAGCGTGATGGGGTCGAGGAGGCGCTCATCAAAGTGGCCGGCTCGTACATCCAACTCACTGCGGCGACGCGTCCGGATTCTCCGATCGCGAAGTTCCTTGAAAAGCGTGGCCCCGGGCTCCATCACGTCGGGTATCGCGTTGCGGACTGCGCGGCGGCATTGGAAGCCGTGAAAGCGCAGGGCCACCAAGTCATTGACGAGGTGCCTCGACCCGGGAGCCGTGGGACGACGGTTGCGTTCGTGCATCCCAAAGGTGCGCTTGGAGTATTGATCGAACTCGTCGAGGAATGACGTTTACCCAGTAACGCGAAACGGCCCCCGCACTGCGGGGGCCGTTTGCGGTTGCGATGTATTCGCTTAGAACAGCGGTTCGGGTTCGAGCTCGTACTGCGC
>JBMOIW010000100.1:0-6028 GCA_049317145.1 Acidimicrobiia bacterium | reverse complement strand
CGGCTTCTTCGATTTGGCGTCGCACCCGACCCGGAACCCGCCCTCCGCGTCGGCCGATGAACCGAATGCGCACCCCGAGTTCGTTGAGTTCATCGCGACGCTTCAACAAGAGCTGTTCGTTGAAGTTCATCAAGAAGCGCACTTCGTCAATGGGACGGCGCCAGTTCTCGGTCGAGAACGCGTACACGGTCATCCACGGGAGGTCGAGATCGAGCGCGCCGTACACGGCGTCGAACAGCGCCGCTTCGCCGGCCGCATGACCCTCGGTCCGCTTCAGTCCCCGCTGCTTGGCCCACCGACCGTTCCCGTCCATCACGAGTGCGACGTGGGACGGCATGCGCTTCGTATCGATTCCTTTGACCGCGGCTCTGTTACCCACGCCAGCGAGGCTAGCGCTCAAGGCCTCCTCCGCTTCGGCCTACCATCCAGGCCGTGGAATGGACGGCACTACTCAATCCGAACGCTGGAGGACGACGCTTCGCCGCGATCCGAGATGCGCTCGCCGCCCGCCGCGATGTCGAATGCTGCGAATCACACTCTGCAGCCGAAGCACTCGATTACGCACGCGCTGCAGTTGCCGCCGGTCGAAGTCTCATCGCCTGTGGCGGTGACGGCACGTTCGGTATTGCAGCAACCGCAGCAACAAATACATCCGCGGTGGTCACCGTCATTCCGAATGGCACCGGAAATGACATGGCACGCGCCCTTGGGACACGATCACGGGAAGGTGCGCCCGCATTGGCGTTGCTCGACCGGGGCTGGGTCGCCAGCATCGATATGGGTCGCATCGTCGATGCAACCGGCGCCGAATCGCTCTTCCCATCGGTAGTCAGCATTGGACTCGACGCTGCCGCAAATGCGCGCGCCGAATCGACGCGCTGGCTTCACGGCTCGCTGCGGTATCCCGTGAGCGCACTCTCTGCGTTGCGCAGCTTTCGACCGTTCACGGTTGAGCTTGTCCTCGACGATGGAACGCCCGAGCTGCGGCGGGCCTGGATGGTTGCGGTCGCCAACACGCCGAACTACGCCGGCGGCATGAAAATCGCACCGAACGCCCATATGAATGACGGGCTGTTTGACATCGTCACGGTTGGACCCATCGCTCGCCTCGACCTCGTCCGCAACCTTCCCAAGGTCTACCGAGGCAATCACACCCACCACCCCGCAGTCACGATGCGCCGAGCCCGCGAGGTACGTATCACGGCGTTTGGGGCAACACCACTTTCGTGTCGGGCAAGTGGCGAGGAAATCGGTCCACTCCCGATTTCGGTGACGTGTCTTGCCAGTGCGCTCAAGGTAGTAGTGCCGCCACAACACCCGTTGGCGACAACGCCACTCCATCAGTACGAGTCGCACGCGTAACGACGCAGCGTTACCCGGTGACGGTCATCGTGCCCTTCATACCGGCTTGTTCGTGCCCAGGAATGTTGCAGTAGTACGTGTAGGTCCCCGGCTTGAGGTCGACCTTTTTTGTATCCGTGTCGCCGTTGCCGCTCACTTCGAGCATGTAGCCGGAGACACCGCGGATCAGCAGGGTGTGCACTCCGCTTTGCACGTTCTTCATTGTGATCTGCACCACCCCGGCCGGAACCGTGATTGTGTTTGGCTTAAAGAACAAGTTGCCGGCATCGATCTCGATCGAGGCGACGGGCGAACCCGCGGGCTCAACGTAGGCGCTCCCCCCGCCGTTCGACGACGATCCACCACAGGCGCCGAGGACGAGCGCAAACGCGACGATGCTGCCGAGTAATAGTGCACGAGACCGTTTCATCAGCTCGCCGGTCCCACGATCAACTTCGCTTCCATCCCGGCTGCCTTGTGGCCCGGAACACTGCAATAGAACTCGTACGATCCAGCCTCGAAGCGAATCTTGCCTTTCGCGGTCTCACCTTGGGCATTCACTGCGAGTTCAAACCACGAAAAGCGAGCATCCGAAAACACCAGGGTGTGTTGCCCACCAAGGTTCACATAGTCAATCTCGATGGCACCAGCCGGTGCGTTGTAAAGGTCCTTGTTGAACTTCAGCGTGGGAAGCGCGTCGACGACCAGCGGAGTAATCGGACCGGTGTAGTCCGCCGGCACTTCGCCGATCTTCACCGCTGCTTCTTTCGCGGGCTGCCCTTCCGAGAAGGTCAGGCCACCGGCGACAAGCAATGCCATCACGACAACTCCGAGCAACACCATGCTCGTGACGTTGCGCATGTTACGCGCGGCAGAGACGGCCGCGAACCCAACCAGGAACGCGATCGTCAGGATGATCACTGCCCACAACGAACCACCGTGACCGCTGGCCAGCAGCAACCGCGATACGTTGATCGCAAGCAGTACGACGATCCCCGTGCACAACACCGGCAGCAGGAGCGGGTTGATGAGACGGTCCACGAGTTGCGCGCTGCGGGCCGCTTTTGCATCGGCGATCGCGGCGGCGTTGTCGTCGCTCTCCGGCGCTTCGGTCGGGACCTGTTCGGTGTCGATACTCATTGCGTGAACTCCACGTTCGGGATCGGTCGACGGGCTTTGGATTGCATGCGCTGCTGGCGCTCTTCCTCGCCAGCCCACCGGAAGAATAGGACGGTAATGATCAGCCAAAGAATCAGGCCGCCGGCGGTTTTCATAATCAACCCGGCGATCTGCTGGTCTTCGAGGGCCGACAGGCCCCAAAGCTTAGGAAACCGCTCGTAGATCCGGTACAGCGGCGAATCGCCGTAGGTGAGGAACGTAGCCGGGAGGGTCGGGATGAACGATTGCACAAAGAGATAGCCGCACCGCAGCGGAATCGAAAGGCGCGGCACTTCGGGCAGCGGGCTCAGCAACGGCATCCAAACGATGAGCGAGGTCACCACCAGCATGACGTGCGCAACAAAATGCACGAGCCCATTTTGAATACTGAGTTGCACGAACGCCGGCCAGTGCGAGAACGACACCATGAACCCGGCAATCAGCACTCCGGGCAAGAAGCGTGAGAGGGTGCGCAAAGTGCGCAGCAACCACGCTGGGCTCAGGATCCAGCGCGCCAGCCAGCCTGGCGTTGCGATCAACAGCAACGGTGCGCCGAGCGTGGTGAACATCAAGTGCTGCACCATGTGCACGCTGTACATCGAACGTTCCGACACGTCGTGCATTGGCCAGTCCGACGCCACCCAAATTCCGAGCAAAGCCACGACCAACGCCGTGTACTGCAACCGCGTCACGGGGTGCGCAGGGTCCGGCGCAAGCCGCGGACCGAGACGCACTGCGGCGATCGCGTAGCCCGCTGCGATCAGCGCGATGAGAATCCACACATCGGGGTGTGGATTCCATGCGGGAATCGCCGCAGTGACCACCGTTACGCCTTCCGACTCGCCTTCATCGCGAACGATCCGATGAACAACGCTATCGCCACCGCAGCGATACCCAGCATGCCCCACAGCGCACCAGCATCCAGACGCCCACCGAGCGTCGTAAGCGCAATTAGGAAAACGATGAACGCCAAAATGCCACCGATCGCAAAGAACGTGCGGTACACCCGACGATCAGACTTGAGGTGCATGTAATACGACGCGACGATGATGAACTTGACGAAGGAAAGCGGGAGCAACAAGCCCACGATCAGGGTGTGCGACCAGTGTTCTTCTTGGTAATACAAGAAGACCTCGAAGGCCGTGATCACACAGAGCAGCAGTGCAATGAGCACGTACTCAAACGGCGTCGCGTGCGCCTCGTGCTGGCCCGGCAGCATCGGACCTTCGGCGTCCTTGGAGAACACCGCCGGATGCTCGGCTTCTACCGCATGCACGATGTCCATGACGGTCGAACCACCCGGTGCAGTCGGTTCCGCAGGTGTGTCGTTGGTCGCGTTGTCGCTCACAAGGCTCCTCGGCACTACTTCTGGTACGGGATCAAATAGACGAGCGTGAAGATGACGATCCAAATCACGTCAACGAAATGCCAGTACAAACCGGCAACTTCGACCTTCTCGTGATCGGTGTCCGTGTTACCGAGTTTGCCCTGCATCGAGAGGCCAAACAGCGACAACAACCAGATGACTCCGATCGTCACGTGCAGACCATGCAGGCCGGTCAGCACAAAGAACGTGCTGCCGGACAGGTTGGACTGCATCGTGAATCCTTCGCGCACGAACGAGGTGAACTCGTAAATCTGTCCACCAATAAACGTGACGCCGAAAAAACACGTGGCGAGCAGCCACACGCGGGTGCGCCGGTGGTCCCCGCGCTGGATGGCGGCGAGTGCGAGCACCATGGTGAGCGAGCTCATCAACAAGATGAATGATGTTGCGGACGTGAACGGGATGTCGAGCACGTCGGCAAGCGTCTCGCCCTTCACCGGCCGGGAGCGGTACAGCAAGAATGCTGCGATAAATGCGCCGAAAAACAAGAAGTCCGAAGCCAGGAACATCCAAATGGCGAGCTTGGCGTTGGAAACCGATGTCGCCCGATGCGGCTCAGGCGCATGGCCGGCTTCCACCGCAGGCGGCGCTTCCGTGACAGCCATCAGTGGGCCCCTTCTTCATCAACGGACGGCTCCAAGCCCCAGCCGTACATTCCAAACAGCACGATCAGGATTCCGAGTGCGCCCAACCAATAGTTGTGGAACACCGCGCCGTAACCAATCAACGGAATACCGAACGACAACACCAGTGGGTAATAGCTCGGGGACGGCAAGTGAATGTCCCCATGGCCGCCGTGCGCGTCGTGGGTGCCCTCGGCGTCATGCGCGTCGGTTACCGGATCGTCGTCCGAACCACCACTTGGGAGACGCACCAAAAGGCCCTCTTCATCCTCGGTGTACTTACGGTGCCAAAACTCGTCGCGGTGATGCACCTCGGGAAGTTCGGCAAAGTTGTATACGGGCGGCGGCGACGGGATCGACCACTCGAGTGAGCGCGCATCCCACGGGTCGGCGCCCGCCTTCTTGCCCTTCCAAGCGCTCGCCACAATGTTCACGATAAGGAGCAACGTGGACAGCGCAATGATGAACGAACCAATCGTAGAAAGCAGGTTGTAGCTGTCCCAGCCCAGGCCAGCGGCATACCGGTAGGTGCGGCGCGGCTGACCAAAAAGTCCGACAAAGTGCATCGGGAAGAAGGTGAGGTTAAAGCCCAACACCATCGTCCAGAAATTCCACTTTCCTAACTTTTCACTCATCAAGCGACCAGTGACTTTTGGATACCAAAAGTAGAATCCGCCGAGGAACGCAAAGATCAGCCCGCCGAAGAGCACGTAGTGGAAGTGCGCAACAACGAAATATGTATCGGTCTGCTGCGTATCGGCAGGGACGATGGAGTGCATCACACCCGACAGTCCGCCGATCGTGAATTGCGCAATAAAACCCAAGGCAAACAACATGGCAGTGGTGAGCCGCACTGCCCCACCCCAGACCGTCCCGAGCCAGTTAAAGATCTTCACTCCGGTAGGCACGGCAATGGCCATGGTCGCCAAACCGAAGGCGGTGACCGATGCCGGACCCAAGCCCGTGGTGTACATGTGATGCGCCCACACACCCCAGCCAACGAAGCCGATGGCAATCCCGGAGAAGATGACGACGGTGTACCCGAACATCGGCTTCCGGGAGAACGCCGGCAGGATCTCTGAAACGATACCCATGCCCGGCAAGATGAGGATGTACACCTCGGGATGACCGAAGATCCAGAACAGGTGCTGATACAGCAGCGGATCGCCGCCCGCCGACGGGTTGAAGAACACCGATCCGAAGTTGCGGTCCATGAAGATCATGATCAGCGCGGCGGTGACTGCTGGCATGGCGAATGCGGTCAAGAACGCAATGACGAGGATCATCCAGGTGAAGATCGGCATGCGCAACATCGTCATTCCGGGCGCGCGCATGTTGATGATGGTCGCGATGAAGTTGAGCGCGGACGTGGTGGATCCGATACCGAGCAGGATCAGACCGACGGCCCAAAAGTCTGGACCGCGGCCGGGCAAGAATCCTTGGGAAAGCGGCGTGCTGGTTAGCGGCGTGTAACCGAACCATCCGCCGTCGGGTGCGCCGCCCAGGAAGAAACTCGAAT
>JBMOIW010000099.1:0-6108 GCA_049317145.1 Acidimicrobiia bacterium | reverse complement strand
TTCGGGGTCCTACATTCTCGGTCTGTTGTCGGAGACGGGCGTGCGGCGCTTTGGTCGGCTCGCCATTGCCGTGGTGGCGGTGTCGTTTGTTGCTGCGTGCATCGTGCAAGGAATCGCGTGGTATTTCCGCAAGCGGCGGATACGTGCGCTCGAAGAAGCAGCGGGCGCGTCGATCGATCTTGCGCTCGCCGAACAACTCGTCAGCTAATCGGCAGCGCGCACGTCGGGGACGCCCGGCCAGGCACTTGCGAGTTCGCCCGTCACCTCGATAACTCGTATTGCGTGCGCGTTGCGATCGATCCAACGCGCGACTTCGAGAATTTCGTCGGCAAGATGCCGCGGACAGGGACCGTTCGGTGCGTGATTGCGCGCCAGATCGTCGAGCGTGCGATCCCCGACCTGAAGAACGCCGTGGTGCAATTCGAGGCGCCCGATGGGGGTGTCGAGACTCACGTGGGGAACGGCGCGCCATCGTTCGACCAGTCGGTGCCGCTGCAGGGCGCGCACAAATGCCGTAAGGCGGTCACGGGTTTCGGCCGCTTCTTCGAAGCGTTCGCCACTCGCATACGCGCGCATGCGGTCGGTGAGTGGCGTACATACCAGCTCTGCGTCGTCGGTCATGCTGCGCGCCACAGTATCGACCAACGAGGCGTATTCACGGTCGTCGATACCCCCCGAACACGGACAGACCGCAACCCCAAGTTGCGCAGGCATACACGGCGCGTTGGTGCATGCACTGCGCATCCCGATGCGAGTCGTGCAGCGCCGAATCGGTAACGCCGTTTCGATTGCCTCGCGCACCAGCGTTGCGGCGCGCATTGTGGCGAACGGGCCCAACGCAATGCCGTCGCCGGGTTGACGAACAACGGCAAGGCGCGGGAAGCGTTCGCGGGTGAGCTTGAGATACGCGTACCGACGCCAGCCTTTACTCTGGCGGTTGTACGGCGGCTCAAGCTGTTGGATCAGTCGGATCTCGCGCACTGCTGCTTCGAGCGGTGTCGCACATTCGATGACATCAATCGCTTCGGTTTCGCGCAACAAGCGCGGAATCTTGCGGCGATCGTCGCTCCCAAAGTACGAGCGCACGCGAGCGCGCAAGTTGGTGGCTTTGCCGACGTAGAGCACATTGCCGTGACGATCTTTGAACAGGTACACGCCCGGAGTGCGTGGCAGCGCAGCAGTGAGTGCAAGTTTTGATGCGCTCGGATGACGTTCGATGGATGGTAAGTCACACAAATCATCGAGTCCGAGGACGCCGATTGTTCCGGCGCGTTCGAGCAGCGCGTAGAACACCTCGAGCGTGGCGCGCGCATCGTCGAACGCACGGTGGCTGGGCGTGGTGGTGACGCGAAAGTGCGCGGCGAGCGTACCGAGCTTGCAGTTGGGCACTTCGCTGCGCACGAGGCGGCGCGCCAAGCGCACGGTGTCGATCGTGCGATTGGGGAGCGCGTCGTAGCCGTATCCGAGGAGCGCAGCGTTTAAGAACCCAACGTCGAAGCGCACGTTATGCCCGATGATTACTGCATCGCCGATGAACTCGAGCAGTGTGGGGAGCACCTGATCGATCGTGGGTGCGGGCATCACCATTGCTTCCGTAATGCCCGTGAGCACCGTGATCATCGGCGGGATTGCCACGCCCGGATTGATCAGCGTTTGGAAGGTGCCAAGAACCTCACCCCCGCGCGCTTTGACTGCGCCGATCTCAGTGATGCCGCATCGCGCGGGTTGCGCACCGGTGGTTTCCAGGTCGATGACGACGAAGGTGACTTCGTGCAGGGGAGTGCCCAGCTCGTCGAAGCTGCGTTGCGCGCGGTCGCGTCCGAGGATCGGACGGCGGGCGAGGCGGGGTGGCGTCGGGGAGGTGACGGGGAGCTGGTGGGCGACCACGGTCTGCGATGCTATCCGAACGGATGTTCGGTGCCGACCAGTCCGAAGAAGTCCGGGCCCGGACGGGGCTTAGGGGGGCGCCGGTACACTCCGACCTTCACTTCTCGGAGGATCCCCGGTGAGCGAGTCCGTACTACCCGTTCCGGAGCATCTGCTGGCGCCGCTGCTCGACACGGCGGCGGACCTGTTGCGCCATCTCGAGCAAAACGACGTGCCAACCAGTTTGCGGCGGGTTGCATCGTTCGATCGGCGGGGCTTGGCGCGCGGAATTGCTCGCCACCAAGTGTTGGCCGCAATCGAAAGCGATGAAGAGTTTCGCAAGGTCGTCTGCGAGCGATTCCTGGAGCGTGAAGAGGTAGCGGTCGCGTTACGCAGTTGGGACACGTCGAGCGCGGTTGCCCGCGCCGAAGCGGCCGCGGAGCGCAATGACTTGCCGTTGCTGACCTCGGCACTGTTTGCTGGTCGGCCGCGCGGCTTTAGCTTCGGGCTTGGCGTCGCGGTTGCGATGTTTGAGGCGCGTCGGCGAGAGCGTGCCGAGGCCGATGATCTCAAAGCTATGCACACGCAAGTCGCGGCGGCAGACGAGGCGCGTCGACGCGCCGATCACGCTCGCATTGCAACGGAAGCGCAGCTCCAAAAGATCGAGGCGGAGCTCAAAGAGGAGCGCCGAGGTCGTCGCAGCCGCGAGGAGGCCGCGCAGGCTGAAATCGAGGCTGCGCGCCGCGAGACGAACGACCTGCGCGCGTCGCTCGAAAAGGCTGAGCGCGCGATTGCCGCGCTTGAGGATCGTAACGGGCGTGAGGTGGAGCGGGCACGGCACGCCGAGACCGAGCTGCGCACGCTGCGAGATGATCTCACTCAGGTGCGGGGAGAACTCGAAGTGGCACGCGCCGCGCTCGCCAACATGCCAACGGCGGGTGGTGGTTTGCGCGCGGCGGATCTCGAAGCACTCGCAAACGCGGCTGCGCTTGCACAACGGTTGGCCGATGGACTTTCCGGCGTGGTTGATCATGCTCGCAACAAAGGCCTCTTGGAATCTGTGGCGACATCCGCGAAGACGACCGCGCCGAGGACAGAACAACCCGCGGCGAACGCGGCATCACTTGCATCGCGCGGTAGCGCGCCGGAAGCATCGCGCGGTAGCGCGCCGGAAGCATCGCGCGGTAGCGCGCCGGAAGCATCGCGCAGCGCTACGCCGACGACTCCGACTGCACCCGCGTTGCGCCCGTCGGCGCGCCGCACTCCGGTCGCTGTTCCGCCTGGCATGTTGGCGGATGCGCCCGAGGCGGTCGACGCAATGTTGCGTACGCCCAATGTGGTGTTGCTCGTTGATGGTTACAACGTTTCGATGGAACGCTGGAGCGAGCTCGGCAAAGCCGAACAACGCGACCGTCTCATTGCTGCGTTAAGCGCGCTGCACCTGCGCACCAAATGCGAGATCACGGTGATCTTCGATGGTGCCGACGTGGGCGCCGTACGAGCGCCGCGTTCACCGGGCGTTCGGGTGCGATTCTCCGACGCCGGTACGGAGGCGGACGATGTGATCGTCGAGGAGCTCGCAGCGTTGCCGCCCACAACGCCGACGCTTGTGGTTTCGAGCGACGGCTGGGTGCGCACCGAAGTGGAACGCACCGGCGCACGGGCGATTCCGGCGCACGCCCTCATCCGCGTCCTGCGCTAGTCCCAGCGATACCGGCGCCCGAACGCAAAACGGCGGCCCGAAGGCCGCCGTCGTTGCTGTTAGGACTCAGGAACTGATCGATGGCGAGTTACCGAGTTGGGTTGGCGTAACGGACGCTCACAACGTCGTACTTGCCGATCGTGTTCCCAAGTCCCGCGGTGTAACCAAAGTTCACGGTCATGCCAGGAGTAAGGTTTTGCCAGCAAAACTTCGTGAACAACGGGGAAGTTCGTGATTCGTTCCACGGTGCGATCGTGTCAGCAGTGCGGTACAGGGTCTTGCCGGAGGAAATTGTTCTGCCTTTTTGTACGAGGTATACCTCTGCGGGAACCACAGTGGTAGTGCCCGTCTTGCGAACCGCTCCAAGAACACACAGCACGCCCGAATTCTGGACAGTTATCGGCGTCGATCCAACATAGGGAAGCGTCTTGTTGATGGCATCACCACTGGTGTTCGTCCAGCTTCCCGTAAGCGCATGCGCGGGTGCGGTGTGCACCGCGATCATCCCGGCTCCAGCCATCATGCCCGTGAGTACTGCGGCGACGCGATAGCGAATCTTCATGGTGTGACGCTCCCTTGGGTGTGGCGTGAACCTTGGGGTCGGCCGCGACGCGCGGCCGTGCCAAAACCGGGGAGACCCCCGCAACTGCGGGCGTGTGACGGTCTCGGGTTAGCTGTCACTGGTCATTCGCATACTGGTCCCAATCCCCGCCGGGGAAACCAGGAGGCGAGAATCGTGTTTGCGCAACCCCAAGCCCAGTTCGATTTCGAGGCCCGTAAGAATCACCCGTCGATGCGGGCCGTGGCGCCCGCGCCATTGGCGATCAGCTGCGACGCGTGTGTGATGCAGGCGAGCGATGCGTGTGGCGATTGTGTCGTGTCGTTCATCGTCAACCGGGCGCCGGGTGACGCGCTGATCATCGATGTGTGCGAGGCGCGCGCATTGCGCACCTTGGCAGACGCCGGGCTCGTCCCCGAACTGCGCCACGCCCCCCAGCGCTAGCCCAGTCGCACTTATGCGGCGCCGTCTGGGCCAAGGGGTGGGCCGAGTTCGGCATGATGGAGTTCCTCGACGAGTTCGGCCTGCGAGCGCACACCGAATTTGCGAAAGATCGCCGAGAGATGGTTGCGCACGGTGCTCGGACTCAAATACAGCGAGCGCGCAATGGTCGAGACGCGATAGCCGTCCAGCACGAGTTCGAGTACTTCGCGTTCGCGGGGTGAGAGTTCATCGAGCGACAGGCGGCCCGCTCGCACTCGACCCGTTTGTGTTCGTAGCGCAGAGGCGCGTGCTAAGCGCTCGGATAAATCGAGCGTCGTGGGTCGGCTCGAGTCAATGAACAGGACAAACACTTCGAGTTCACCGACCATGTGCATGGATGCGATGGTGACGCGGTCTTGGCGCCATGCGCCCCCGGCAGCACGAAAGCGCACTTGGGTGGTCGCTTGTTCTGCGGGAGTCGCCCGCACCCGCTCAAGACGTTCGCGGAGTTGCTCTTGATCATCCGGGTGCACTCGGGCGAGCAGCGAGGCACCGGCAACCGTCGCCGGGTCTGCGCCGAGCGCCGAGGCGAGCGCGTCCGTCCACGCTTGCATGGTGAACGCGCGATCCACAATCGCCAAGCGCAGCGCAGTCGTGGTGGCCTCCGTTGGTCGAGCGAGTGATGTCAGCGTCATCGCTGGAGTGTCGCCACCGGCAAAATCACCGAAACCTTTCTCACGTTCACCGTGCCCGGAGCGACAGATCGCGCAATTGGTATCGACAATCCAACGCGTTGATCTGCGTGGCGTGGCACGATGACCACGCAGCGTTCCCTACGTGGAGGTAAGCCCGTGCACAATGTTTCGAACGGACTGGCTTTGGATGGTGTTGCCATCGGTGTGCTGATCCTACGGATCGCAATTGGTGCAACGTTCCTTGCCCACGGCTACAACCACATTGCACCGGGCAAGTTTGGAGGCACTGCGAAATGGTTTGGCGGTTTGGGGATGCGTCCGGCGCGTGCGCAAGCGTTGTTGGCGTCCGTAACGGAGCTTGGTGCCGGCGCGCTGCTTATCGTGGGATTGCTCACACCGGTTGCGGCGGGCGCGCTCGCCGGCACCATGGCGGTGGCATTTGTGATTGCGCATCGCAAGAACGGGTTCTTCATTTTTCGGCCGGGACAGGGCTGGGAGTACGTGATGAATCTCTTTGTGGCATGCATCGCGATTGGTGCAATGGGTGCGGGTCGCTGGTCACTGGATGATGCGTGGGGTCTTGCGGATTGGAAGATTGCTTCGGGCCTGTTTGGGTTGTGGTGCGCGCTTGCGATTGGAGTTGGTGGCGCCGCGTTGCTGTTGCTGGTTTGTTGGCGACCAGGAAACAGCACCGCGTCCGCAAAGCCGTAGTGCTGTAGTGCTGCAGCGCGCGCGGCAGAGTTTTCTACAGAGCGTGTTACGAGTGTTCACGCTTGTCGCACTGATGCAACAACAAGTCAACCCAACTGGATTTTCTTCTCGCACGTTGTGGTGGGGGCACGGTTAACTGTCATTACTGATTT
>JBMOIW010000098.1:0-6162 GCA_049317145.1 Acidimicrobiia bacterium | reverse complement strand
CCGGTTAAACGCGCCGGTGGTGGGGATGGCCGCGACGCCGTCGGGGAATGGCTATGCCATGGTGGGCGCAGACGGCGGGGTATTCGCCTTTGGTGACATGGTCTTTGCCGGAAGCGTGGCGACACCAGGACGCACCGGCGTCGGTATTACGTTGCGCGTTGCCGCCCCGAGCTAAATGTCGATTGCTTCTTGCTCGATAGAGCGCACCAGGTCGAGGCCGGATTCCGGGATCGGCCCGCGGAGATCTTTCTGCACGAGCGCCAGCATCACGACCGAAGCGACGAGCGACCCGGCAAAGAACGCCGCGCTTGCGCGCAGCGTGGTGTGGACATTGGGCATCGCGGCGATTCCGACGCCAAATGCCACGCAGCCGAGGAATAGCGAAATGGAAACATGCCAATAGCGCTTCATGGCGATAAGCGCCTGGGCGATCGTCTGGCCGATGATGAACGCGCCACTGCCTGCCGCAAGCACCCCGAGGTCAAAATTCGAGATCTGGAACTTCTCGGGCGAGAACAGCAAGCGGCCTACGAACGGTCCAATTGTCCACGCGACGACGGTCCCAAGCGCAGCGACTCCGAGGACGACCGCGAGCAGTCGCTTAAAGGCAGTGCGAAAGTCGAGATGCGCGTCGGACGCGGCGAGGCGGGCGAGGCGCGGGAGGAGTGCCGCCTGCACCGCCATAAACATCAACACGGGGATGCGCGCAACGAAGAACGCATTGGTAAACGAGCGAGCGATTTCGGCATCCCGGCTGCCTTCGAGGACGTTCACTACCAACAGTGCGGCGTAGGCCAGAACCTGTGCCAGAACGGAACCGGCAAGCAAGAGCGCAAGCGCGGCCGAGAGCTCGCTCCATGTCGCCGTTGGCCCGGTGGAAAGAAGGCCTTTGCGGTCGAGCAACACTGCGAGCGCAGCAATGAACGGAGCGACGCCCATTGCGATCCCGTACGGACCACTCGAAGAGGTCCCGATGGCTGCAAGCGCAACAACAAACGCAAGCCGTATGACTCCCTCAGCGCCGATCATCACTCCGTAGGGAACAAATCGGCTGTTCCCGGAGCAGGTGCCGCGCACCAAGTGCATGACCGCGAAACCCGCAAGCCCGATGACGAACCCAATAAGCAGTTGCGGGTTGTTGTGGAAGAGATGCTCAATGATCAGCTGCGAGCACGCAATCGAAACGCCGATCAATGCAAGGCATGTCCCGCCGCCGAGTAGGGCGGCTTTGCGAATGAGGGGGGTGCTGCCAACCCCATTGGCGCGCCGCTCGGAAATTGCGCGTGCCACCTCCTGCTCGAGCGGCAAGAACAGTCCGGGGCCAACAATAAACAAGAGGGACCAAAAAACTGCGAATCCCGCGTATTCCTTGTCGCCTACTGCTGCGTTCACGATGATGACAACGATGTAGGCCGCAGCGGCCGCGATCACCATGCCCAGGCCGACGACGAATGTGCCTTCCGGGACAGCTTCACGAGCGCGCGCGACGAGCGTTGTCGGTGTGTTATTCACGGCCAGTCAGTCTATTGGAAGAGCGTCTGGCGCCGGATTGCCGCGTTCGGCGGGCAGCGTGCCGGCGATGGCCTCGGCGAGTGAAGCGAGCGTCACTGCATGCCACGGCTGTCGGGGAGGAGCGCTCAAGAGCGTTGGGTGTTGCACGCGATGGAACGGTCGCCAGCGTCCAGCCCCGGTGCTACCGGGGACAACAAACCGAGCGCATTGCGATTGCGTCAGTTCCACTATTGCGCCGAATCGGTTGTAGCCCTGTTCGTCAAGCGCGATGGCAACGTCATAGAACGCAACGCGGTCGCGTATCCATCCGTACCAATCGTCGAGGTGATCTCCGATTTCAAGCCCCGCAGCACACCAACGCATCGCGAGTTCCTCGCTCGCTGGGGAGTCGGCGGCAATCGTGATACGCCCTCCGGGAATCTGGTCGACGACGTGCAACAGTGCTTGCCCAGACTCGTTTTCGGGGGACGGGACATCGCGTGCGAGCACCAAGACTCTCGGGAACCGGTCTGCATCCCGGGCAAAGATCGGGAGATGACGTTCTTGGTCCATCGCCTCGGCCGAGGGGCGTCGGTCGAGGAGATGCCTCCAGTGTTTGGTGAACAGGTCTCGGTTTCGGTTCAAGAGATGATTGATGGCTTCGGCCGAAGAACTGACGTTGCGGGCGTGAACGACGCGAGCTGCTGGTGCGTACACCGTGAAAATGTCAGATGCCGCGGCGCGCAGGCACAGGTCAGCGTCCTCGTAGTACGCCAAGCCGTAGGTGGCGACGTCGAATCCGTTCAGCTTTGCAAAGGTTGCGCGTTCGATGAGGAGGCATGCCGCCGATCCGTAGTCGACGAGGCGAGGAAACCGGTATCGCAGGCGATCCGGATTGTCGCCAAACCCATGCAGCACACCGTTCCCATCCGCTGTGAGAAGTCCTCCGGCCTCTTGCAATGTGCCGTCCATGTTGAGATACATCGGCACTGCAATTCCGGCCCTCGGGGTTGCGGCAATCTGCTGATGAAGTGCGGCGAGCCACCCGGGTTCGACGAACGCATCAGCGTTCAGAAAACACACCCAGGGGGTGGTTGCGGCGTCTGCTCCGCGATTGCAGGCTGCACCGAAACCCTCGTTGGACGCATTCGCGATGAGATGGACCTGGGGTGCATGGGCGCGAATCCATGCGGTAGTTCCGTCCTCTGAGCCGTTGTCGACGACCACTATCGGCGTGTCGGGCGCCGTGGCCGCTAGCGCGTCGAGGCAGCGAGGGAGATATTCGAGCGAATTCCAGCTCGGAATAACGACCGTTGTCCGAGAATCGGCGTTGGTCACAGTGACACTTCGCTGAGCGCGATGAGTTGCTGTTCGAGCGCCTCAAGGTCGTCGTGCGCGCTTGGATCAGTCAGTGCTCGCATGCGAGCGGCGTCGTGTGCACTGAGGATGACCTGGACCTGATTTGCCCGCGTCATCCGCGCGGCGGCCCGCCGGCGTAGTTCCGGAGTTGGGGTGGGCGTATCCATTGTCACGCGTGCTCCAGCGGTCGAGCATCGACCCTCAGGTTCTTGACGTTCGTGGCCACGGTAGCGGCGGCCAAGAGTTCGCGATCACCCGAGCTGTCGCCGTAGGCGTACACCGTGGCGTGGCGTCCGTTGAGATGCGCATGTAACAAGCGAGCTTTTTCGGGACCACGAACATTCGCACCGACCAGCTTTCCGGTGAAGCGGTCACCATCGTGGGCGAGTCGCGTTGCGTAGACGGATGTGATGCCGAGCTGCCGTGCGATGGGTTCGGTGTAGAGCGAGAGCGACGCGGTAATGAGCACCAGCTCATGACCCTGTGTCCGATGCCAATCCAGTCGGGCCAAGGTGTCGCTGCGCATGGCACTGCTCAGAATGTGGGTTGCGTATTGCGCCGCGACGTTGGTGGTCTCAACAACCGACACGTTCCGGAATAAGCGTTGCAGGAGCAGCGCTTTCGCAGTGTCGCGCGACCCCATGCCAGCGGCCGCTCGACCAATTGCAACACTGTTGCGCAGTGCAGCAACGCTGACCCGGGACAAACCGCGAGCTCGAATAAGGAATGGCCCGAGGGTGTCACGGCGGGTGAGTGTCCCGTCAAAGTCGAATACTGCGAGCGTTGGATTCACAGGGGAAGGCGGCGAAAAATCACTCGTGGGACATGACGGAGAATCGACATCACATAACGCAGCGTTCCGGGGACCCAGACGATTTCTTTATTGAGTTGGATCCCACGACAGATTGCGGTCGCGACTGCGTCGGGAGTTGTGGCGAGCGGTGCTGGCTCCATGCCTGCGGTCATCTTCGAGTGCACGAACCCCGGTCGCACGATCATGACGCGTGCTCCGGTGCCGACCAAACTGTCGCCCAAGCCTTGGAAAAACGCGTCGAGCCCGGCTTTCGATGAGCCATACACGAAGTTGGAGCGTCGTGCGCGTTCGCCGGCAACGGAGGAAAGCACCACGAACGTGCCATGCCCTTGCTCGACCAATCGTTGGGCAATCGGAACTGCGACGGATGCAGCGCCAACGAAGTTTGTCTCGATGATGTCGCGCGTCGCTTGCGAATCATGCTCGGCAAGATCTTGATCGCCCAGCACTCCAAAGGCCAAGAGGACGAGGTCGATGTCGCCAACGCTCTCGAATACCTCCTGAATGAATGCTTCATGGTGAGCACTTGCGGTGGCATCAAATGCAACGGCCGAGACGTTGGTTGCGCCAAGGCGTTCGAGCTCCTTCATCTCTGTTTCCAGAGACTCGGGGTTGCGAGCGGCCAGCACAATTGTGCGCGCTCGCCGTGCTGCCAGCTGACGCACGGTGGCTTGCGCAATTTCCGAGGTAGCGCCGAGAACCAACACGGATTGCACGGCGCCGAGCGCGTTATTCATGATTACTCCTGGATGAGGCCCAAGCGGCGGGCAAGGTCAGAGCGAAGTTCACTGGCCGGGTCAACACGACGGCGAACCGCATCAAATGCGGGGAGCTTCGGATACATCGCACTCAGCAGTTCGGGCGCAACACGTGAATCCTTGGCGAGATATACCCGACCACCCGCTTCGAGGACGAGCGTGTCGAGTTCGTCGAGCAACGTTTCCAGATCGGGATGCGCGGCAGGAATGTCGAGCGCCAAGGTCCAGCCCGGCGAAGGAAACGACAACATGCCTGGGTTCGCGGCGCCGAAGCGCTTGAGAACAGCAAGAAACGACGCACAGCGCGCGTCAGCAAGCGCTTCGACGGTGGCGCGTACCGTTTCGTGAGCATCGTCGGGAACAACATATTGATACTGCAGGAAACCCGACGCTCCGTAGAGGCGATTCCACGCTTTGATCCCGTCCAGCGGATGAAAGAATGTTGCGATTGTTTCGAGGTGACCGACCTGGTGACGCGGTGCTTTGCGAAACCACAGCTCGTTGAACGCCGCCACCGTAAGACGGTTGAGCAAGCCGCGCGGCACCCAGGGTGGTGCAGCGAGGCGTTGCTGCGGGTTGAACGCAAGCGGGGTATCTCGCTGTTTCTTTGGCAGCGCTTCTCGTGGTGCGTGATCCCCGCGGGTGAGCACGGAACGTCCCAGCGACGCGCCGCGCGCCAGACAGTCAATCCAGGCGACGGAATATCGGTAGCGATGATCGCCGTCGATCATCTTCGCCATTACCTCGTCCAGGTTTTCGGCGCGTTCGGTGTCGACACTAATGAGCGAGGTTTCGATCGGGAGGAGTCGCACGGTCGCTTCGGTGATCACGCCAGTAAGGCCCATGCCGCCGGCGGTGGCCCAGAACAAGTCCGGATCGGAGGAGGCGGACACCGTGCCTGAGAACTTGGGGGCGACCAAGTTCATGGAGTCGACGTGCATGGAGAATGTGCCGTCTGCATGGTGGTTCTTGCCATGAATGTCGGCAGCGATTGCGCCACCTATGGTCACGTAGCGCGTACCCGGCGTCACCGGAACGAAATACCCTTCGGGAACGACGAGGCGCATAAGTCGATCGAGGCTCATGCCACCCTCGACCGTCGCCACGCCGCGTTCGCGGTCAAGGGCAACGAGATGGTCGAGCGAGGTCATGTCGATAACCGTTCCGCCTGCATTTTGCGCAGCGTCCCCGTAGCTACGACCCAGTCCGCGTGCAATCACACCGCGAGGTCCGGGGCTATCAACAATGGAATCGACGTCATCGACAAGCACCGGGCGCGCAAGATTTGCCGCGGTCGGTGCGGTTCGAGCCCAGCCCGTGAGCAGCGTGCGATTGCGATTAGCCAAGAGAAATTCCAATCCCGAAGAGCACAAACCACAGCCCGGCGAACGCAAGGACCACACGGTCGCTCAGCAGTACGTCCTCTGGCGCTCCGCCTTCACCGCGGTCGGCAATGAGTGCATATCGCAAAATCGCGATCACGAAGGGAATGATGGAGAGCTCGAACCAGATTGCGACGTCACCGTGCTTCGCTGCGTTGTCGAATGCCCATAGGCAGTAGCCAGCGCAAGTTACGGCAGCCGAGATCGAACACGTTTGGCGCAGGAATCCTTGCGTGTACTGCGACAACACGCGGCGATGCGAATCGCCTCCGTCGCCAAGCTCGCGCAGTTCGGCGGCGCGCTTGCCAGCGACGACAAAGAGTGAGCCGCTGCCCACAACAATGAGGAACCAACGAGA
>JBMOIW010000097.1:0-6169 GCA_049317145.1 Acidimicrobiia bacterium | reverse complement strand
AACCACCGCATCAAACGCAGCGCGCCGGTGAAGTCTCCAAGCGTGCGGTGCATTGACGCAGCAACTCGAACATGGCCGTCGCAGGTCTTCCAGGCGTCGATGCCATCGGTTGCTCCGGGCGCGCGCAGCGAGAGCTCGGTGACCCGGAGCGCCTCGGCGATGCGTGCGTACTGTGTCGGTTCCATAACGTTGAGAACACATCCGATCGGGAAAGAAATTCCCGTGGTGGCATGGTCGGCGCATAACGCCGATTTACGAAGTGCTCGGGCCGAAGTTGTGACCAAGGTCCTGGCCATTGAAGCCCGACCGGTCAATCCACTCGTCAAGGGCGCGATCGAGATCGATTGCGTCAACGCGACAGCCTTTGTGCTCCAAGATGTTCGTGACCTGGTCGTCGTTGAGGCGATGGCCAGCAAATGCGGCCTCGTAGTCAAAGAGGTAGCGGTCGCGGATCTCGGGAGCGAGTTCGACGTCTTCCCACGCTAAGGATCGAGGGAAGCTGATGTAGCGCTCCGAAACGTGGAGCTCGCTGCGATACTCGAGCCAGGCCTCGCAGGCCCAGAGGCGGACGGCAACCGCGTCAGGTTCGGGGATCAGCGAGGGGCGTTCGCTATCGACCGGCGCAATATCGAGTTGTTCTTCGAGCCCCACAACGTGTTCGGCGCGAAACAAGCGAGCGACGAATGCCGGGCTTTGTCCGAGGTCAGTGCCGGGGAGCTCGACGTCGAAGAGCGTGCTGCGGCGAACGCAGACCACATGGCAGCGAGCGCGAGGATCGCGCCCGCGGGCAAGCGCAGCAAACACATCGCGGGCAGCGTAAAACCGCTCCGACAAGAATCGTTCGGTCGCAATTTCGAGAATGGCAGTGGGCTGATCCACATCACCCTCCGGGTTGGGTGAACGTAGCACCGGTATCGCTCATATCGGCACATTGCTGCGTAATCGCAGGGAACGAGTAATTTGCGATTGTGCGCACAATCTGGGTTTTTGGAGACCAATGCAATTCGCAGATCTCGTCGCTGCGTGATGCAGATCCGGCGACCGATCGCGTGCTGCTTGTGCGCAGTATGCGCAAGCTTGCGGGCAAACGTTGGCATCGACAGCGATTGCATGTGGTGCTGGCCACCATGCGGCGTTTTGCTGCGGAGTTGCGGGCCCAAGGGTTCACGGTGGACGAACGCGACGCGTCGTCACTTCCCGAAGGGCTTGTCGCGCATCGCGACGAATATGCGCCGACGGAAGTCCTCGCGATGTCCCCCATGAGTTGGGACGGCGTCGCGCTCCTGGAGCGCACGGGAGTCACCGTTGTTCCGAACAATCAGTTCGCGTGTTCGGCTCGTGAGTTTGCGATGTGGGCCGGAGACAAGAAGCGGCTGCGGATGGAGGACTTCTATCGGTGGCAGCGCCAGCGGTTCACCATTCTCATGGACGGTGACGAACCGGTAGACGGGCGTTGGAACTTCGACGCGGAGAACCGTGAACCGCCGCCTAAGGATGGTCGCGCGTGGCCCGGGGTGAATCGGTATCCCTTGGATGCGATCGATATTGCAGTCGCCGCAGAACTCGACGCACTTGGCGACGCGATATTTGGTGCACCCTACGACGGTTTGTGGCCCACGTCGCGAGCGCAGGCGCTTGAGCGCCTTGATGACTTCATCGAGCACACGCTTGCGGGCTTTGGTCCCCATGAAGACGCGATGCTCATGGACGAATGGAAACTCGCGCATTCATTGCTCAGTTCCGCGATGAATCTCGGGCTACTCCATCCGCTCGAAGTCGTGCGCGCCGCAGAAGACGCATACCGGTCGGGTGTCGTTCCCATTGCGTCGGCTGAGGGATTTATTCGCCAGGTGATTGGTTGGCGGGAATACGTCTGGGGTGTGTATTGGCATTGGATGCCGGAGTATCGCGACGCGCGGGTGCTGGCGGGAACACGCTCGGTTCCGCCAGCATTCCTCGGCGCGCCCACCAAGATGCGCTGTGTCGCCAATGTCATCGACGGCATTCATGATCGGGCATACGCGCACCACATTCAGCGTTTGATGGTGCTCGGCAACCTCGCCATGTTGGCCGGCGTAGAACCCGGGGCCATGACGGATTGGATGTGGGCGTCGTTTATCGATGGCGCCGAATGGGTGATGGTTCCCAACGTCATCGGTATGGCGATGCACGCGGACGGTGGCCGCATGGCGACCAAGCCGTACGCCGGATCCGGCTCGTACATAAAAAAGATGAGCAATGCCTGCAAGGGCTGTGCGTATGACCCGAGCGCCCGCACGGGAGAACGCGCGTGTCCCTTCACCACGTTGTATTGGGATTTTCTGGCCCGACATGAGTCCTCGTTGCGAGGAAACCACCGCATGCGCAATCAAATGTCGATGTTGCGCCGCCTCTCCGATCTCGACGCCGTTCGCGCGCAAGCGCAGACAACGTTGGCGGCGCTCGACGCCGGAACGCTGTAGACAATTCGTCGGCGTAAGGAACGAGACCGGCCGAAGGTTCCCGGTAGGCTTGCCCCAATGGCTGATCCGGCACGATTTACCGAACTTGCGATGCCATACATGGATGCCATGTTTTCGTCGGCGATGCGCCTAACGCGCAACCCCTCCGACGCCGAGGACCTCGTCCAAGAAACGTACCTGCGGGCATACCGGGGATTTAGCGGATTCGGCGACGGCACCAATCTCAAGGCTTGGCTGTATCGCATCCTGATGAACACCTTCATCAATCAGTACCGTGCGAAGCAGCGCCGTCCGGATGAGGTGGCGCTCGGCGAGCACGAGAACGTGTCGTTGTTCCACCGCCTCGGCGGGCTCGAAGCCACCAAAGCGGCGCGCAGCGCCGAGACCGCGGTACTCGATGCGCTCCCCGACGATGCGGTCAAGGCCGCAGTCGAGGAACTCCCGGAGCAGTTTCGTATCCCGGTGTTGCTCGCCGATGTCGAGGGGTTCTCGTACAAAGAGATCGCCGAGATCATGGACACCCCCGTCGGGACCGTCATGAGCCGCCTCCATCGGGGAAGAAGACAGCTGCAAACGCGGTTATGGAGTTATGCCCAAGCGCACGGCCTGGTCCCGGCCGATTCAGAACCCGTGGAACCGAGGGGGGTCTGACAATGGAGTGTCATGAAGTCCACGTCCAGATCTATGCCTACATGGACCGGGAGTGTGGCGAGACCGACTACCGCGAGCTCTCCTTGCATTTCGAAATCTGCGACCCCTGTGCCCGGATGCTCGCGTTTGAGGTCCGGGTTCGAGAAGTGGTGGCAAGGCGCTGCTGCGATCCCAGCCCAGCGACACTGCGGGTGCGGATTCTGGAGGCGATCCATCAAACTGAGCCCGGGTTCTCGGACGAAGGCTGAGGCGCATACGATGCCGGGGTCATTCACAGAAAGGACAGCGGTGAAGGCTCTCCGCACCCTCGCGATCTCGATGTTCTTGGTTGCCGCCGGCGCAAGCCCGGCGTTCGCGCAATCCGCAGAGAACCCCTTGGAGAAAGTGCAACCGCAGCAGTTCTGGTTCCAGGACAACTGGTTCCTCAACCTCACGTTCATCGGTACGTCGGTGTTGCTCGTGCTGGGGTTTGTACTGGTGTACTTCTTGAAGGTGATCCGGCCCAAGTACCGCGGTCGTCCGGCGGAGTAGTTGTGTCGGAGGCGAGCGCGAAGCAGCATGCTCCGGCGTCTCCGGTTCAAGCGGAGGTCATCGACTGGGGCGTGACGCGCTTGGTTGCGCGTCGGGTGGCAGGAGCAGACCCCTTCGCTGATTCCTATTTGTCGTCGTCCCTCACGCGCGATTTTGCGGAATGCACCAACCGTGCCGCTGAGCTCGTGTCGGCCTACACCGGACTTACGGTCGCCGGACCTACTGCGGGCATTGTGGTCTCACGGCGCGAATGGATCGATTCCAACGTGCGATCCATGCAGCGACTTCTCGCACCGTTGGCAGAGCGTATGGGCCTACGCCTTGGCCCGTTGGGGATGGTGTCGCGCCGTGTGACCGGTGTGCAATCCGGAATCGTTTTGGGGTTCATGGCGCAACGTGTGCTTGGCCAGTACGACCTGTTTTTTGCCGACGATACCCAGACCGATGCCGTGTTTTACGTTGGCGGAAACATTTTGTCGCTCGAGAAGCGCTTCGCGTTCCGGCCGCAGGCGTTCCGACTTTGGATCGCACTCCACGAAGTCACCCATCGGGCACAGTTCGCTGGTGTGCCGTGGTTGCGTGCATATTTCTTGTCGTTGGTAGACGAGTTGTTTGCGCACAGCGAACCGGACTGGGAACAGATGACGCGTGCTGCGCGCGCTGCCGCGGTGCGCATACGCAATCGGCAGGCCCCCTGGGACGAGTCGGGCCTTCTCGGACTCGTTGCGTCGGCGGAACAACGCGCCACCATCGAGCGTATTCAGGCGTTGATGACGCTGCTCGAAGGACATGGCAATGCAGTGATGAACGCACTGGGTCAAGAACACGTGGAGGGTCAAGAACGCATGGCGGCCACGCTCGCCGCCCGGCGTAATCCCCGTGGGTTCATGGCGATCGTGCAGCGACTGTTCGGGCTGGAGGCCAAGCTGCGGCAATACGATCTGGGCGAGCGCTTCGTGCAGCGGATCACTGATCTTGGTGGGCCCGAGGCCATTCGGTGGGCTTGGACCAGCCCGGAGGCCCTGCCGACGACGCTCGAACTCGAGGCGCCAGCGGACTGGATCGCACGAATGCGCACTGCGACCGGATCCCATGCGGAGGATCGGTAACCTTCCCGTATGCCGCTCGTCTTGGTCGTCGACGACGAACCTGATATCCGCGAAGTCATCCAGCTCAATCTTGAAGCTGCAGGCTTTCGCGTGGCAACCGCTGGCGATGGTGAGTCCGCACTCGCGGCCGTGCGCAGCGAGGCACCGGATGCCGTGTTTCTCGATGTGATGATGCCGGGCGTCGACGGTTTCCACGTGCTCGAAGCAATCAAGGCTGCCGCCGAGGACGACCTCTCCGCGATCCCGGTGTTCATGGTCACCGGTATGGCTGCGCCCGAGCATCGTTTGCGGGGTGGCATCGAAGGAGCGTTGCGCTACATCACAAAACCGTTTGATCCGGCGCAATTGGTTGCGGCAATACAAGAAGTCTTGGACCCGTCGGCACCGACCGAGCGCGAACAGCGGCGACGGGTGCAAGCCGATGCGCTCGAAAAGTTGGCTCGTCTCGAACGTGGCGAAGAAGTCGACCTCGACGCGACGCCGTCGGGTTCGCGTGCAGACGTCGATGGTCGCGTGCGGTTGACCAACCTTGAGGCGCTTCCGGATGCCCCTCCGTCGCCACCGCGTTTGGTGCGTGCTCGCGAACGGGTTGCAACACTCACCGACAAGCAGATCGAGTTGTTGCGCGCGCTCGCAGAAGGCACGCCGGTCACGACGGTAGCGGATCGTCTCGGGATGAGCCGTAGCAACATTTACTCTGGGCTTCGGCGCATTGCGCGCAAGTTGGGGCTCGATGGCAGCGACGAACTCTTGGCTGCCTTGCGTCAGGGCGTGTTGCTCGACACGCGGTCGTGACCACCTCCGACAGCACAGCACATCGGGCGCGTGTTGTGGCGTTAGCCCCGGGACTTCAGGAGTTACCCGAGCCACTCGTTGTCGGATGTTCCGGAGGTGCGGACTCGCTCGCGCTGGTCGCGTTGCTCTCGTATCGAAACATTCCGGCCCTTGTCGTCTACGTCGATCATGGACTGCGTTCCGAGAGTGCTGATGATGCTGACATCGTGCGCGCTGCCGCGAGCGACTGCGAGATGCCGGTGCGCGTGGTCACGGTTGATGTTGCGCGCGGCGCAAACCTCGAAGCTCGCGCCCGTGACGCGCGCTATCTCGCGTTGCGCACGTGCGCAGCGGATGTTGGCGCGTCCGGTATTGCCGTCGCGCATACGGGCGACGATCAGGCGGAAACGGTCGTCCTCAATTTGCTGCGCGGTGCGGCATTGGCGGGTCTTTCCGGTATCGCTCCAGTACGCAACGACATATATCGGCCGCTCCTCGGGGTACGACGCGCGGACACCGAAGCGGTCTGTGCCGAGATGGGATGGCAGCCGGTGGTGGATCCAACTAATGCCGACCCGGTGTTCTTGCGCAATCGCATCCGTCACGAAGTGCTGCCGCTGCTCAGCGAAGCCGCGCGCCGCG
>JBMOIW010000096.1:0-6344 GCA_049317145.1 Acidimicrobiia bacterium | reverse complement strand
GGGGTAGTTCACGAGCAGTTTCATCAAGAAACGGTCGCGCTGTGCTTCGGGCAGGGGATACACGCCCTCGGACTCAATCGGATTTTGCGTGGCGACCACGAGGAACGGGTTGGGAGCTGGGAAGGTTTTGCCGCCGATCGATACTTGGCGCTCTGCCATCACTTCGAGCAACGCAGATTGCACTTTGGCTGGAGCTCGGTTGATTTCGTCGGCGAGCACAAAGTTCGCAAAGATCGGGCCGAGCTCAATGTCGAACTGTTCACTCGATGCGCGCCAGATTCGGGTTCCCACGATGTCGGAAGGCACGAGGTCTGGGGTGAACTGCAACCGGTGGAACGACCCGCCGGTGACGCGCGCCATCGTTTCGGCGGCCAAGGTCTTCGCAAGTCCCGGTACGCCTTCGAGCAGACAATGGCCGTGGGCGAGGACGCACGCCATCATGCGTTCAACAACGCGATCTTGGCCAACGATGACTTTTTTCATCTCGACGATGGCGCGTTCAACAACTTCGGCGTTGCGCTCCGGAGTTTGGGTCACAGTCGCTCCTTGGATTGGCGGACTCGGGCCGCATGTGCCGGGCCATTCTCTCGCACCGGAGCCCCGGGCGGAACCGCGGGCGACCGGGTTCCTACCCGACCCTTACCTCGGTCTCCCATCAGCAGTCTTTTGGCAGTAGGGACGGCACGGGGGCAAGGCGGGTTCGGACTGCAGCAATGGCCCCCGGGAGATCCCCGATTGGAACTTCGACGGCGGTTCCGGGTCGACAAAAGACGAAGACGCAGGCGTGCACGGGGCGACCGAGCGCAACTTCGAGCGCGGCGGCATAGGCCGCACCTTGTGGGGTATAGCGCTCGACTGCGCCCTGAAGCGCCGCCTCACCATAGGCCGCATCGGTCTTGTAGTCGACGAGGACGAGTCCTTCGGGGGTCTCGAAACACAGGTCGATATACCCCTCGATGAGGGTGTTCCCGATTGGAGCGCCCACCGCAATTTCGCGCCATACGCGGGCGCTTGATGCCGCCCGACGAATGATCGGTGCCGCCAACGCCGCGCGGGCAAGACGCGCCACCTCGTCGGCGCGGTCGGCAACTCCTTCGGCGACGGCGTGCACCGACGCGAGTTCGGCGACATTGCTGCCGGATTCGAGGTCTGCGGTTTGGAGGACGGCATGCACCGCACGACCGATATTGGTTGCTGCGCGCCCGCGTCGCCATTGCGGTGTTTGCGAGTTGGCAACAACAGCGAGCTCGTAATCTTGCCCGTTGCGCGACCCCTCGTCGTGAGAGGCCAACGCGGTTGCAGCAATTGCGATGGGTTGCGCCGCGCGTTGCAGTGCTGCGTGACGTGACCGCTCCCAACTGGTCAGATCCGCGGCGGTTGCGACTTCGATCATGCGTTCAGACCCGGGCGCGACGGCAATGGCGGGTGAGTCGGTGACCGAACCAACCACACGCGCATCGTCGTCCCAATTCGGGGTGGTTGCAGCAACATGGGCAATTACGGCGTCGAGGCGTTGCGCATCGGAGTCGCATCCGTTGTGGCACCGACTTACAATCAAATGATCACGGGCGCGCGTTGCTGCGACATACAACAAGCGGTCGCGTTCGGCTTGCTCGTGGAGCAGCTCCACAGATGCGAGTGCGTCGTAGCGTTCGGTTCGGAGCGCAGTTGCGGTTGGTCCGACCGACAGCTCGATGGTTGTGGGATCGAGCGGGTCCCACAGGACTGGTGCATTGCGTTTCGGATCATCGCGCGCAAAGCCCAGCAACATCACGATCGGAAATTCGAGCCCTTTGGCCGCGTGCACGGTCATGAGGCGCACGGCATCATCGTCGGGTTCCGGGGCCGCAGCATCATTGACCTGCGCGCCGCGGGCGCGTTGTTCGTCAGCCCAATCCAAAAACGCGCGCAATGACACAGCACCCTCGGCGTCGAATGCCCGGGCAATGTCAAGTACGACGCGTAAGCGTCGCCATCGATCGCGTGCTCGAGGGCCTGCCAACGCGGTCAGGAACACGCCCCGTTCGCGAAGCGTTGCTTCGATGGTTTCGGCGACGGGACGCCAATTGCGCGCCGCGTGCATTTCGATCAACCAGTTCAGTGCCGCCTGCACGGAGGTGATGCCATCGTTGCGGTGCAGCGCACTGTTGCTACGCAGCGCGTGGAACTGCCCACCGGCGCGAAGGTGCAGCACCAGATCGCGATCGGAGCACCCGAGGATTGTCGTCCGCAGCGCCCCGACTACTGCCACCGGGTCATCGGGCATGTCGATCGCGCGCAATACCCGACAGAGCTCGTACACCTCGGGCGCTTCCCAGAGCAACGCGCGGGTTTCCACACGCACGGGAATGCCGGCGGCCTCGAAGGCGCGCGCGAGTGCCGGCACGCTGGCGCGGGTCGGGACAAGCACCGTGATGTCGCGATTCTGGGCAGCTCGCCATGCCCCGGTGCGCGGATCGCTCACGGTCCAGCCTTCGTGCAACATGCGAGCGATTGCGGCTGCTGCAGTCTCGGACTCGGTGACACGCAGCGCGTTGGCGGTAAGACCGGGACGGGCACCGCCCAGCGTGAGCACCGGTGGCCCAATGTACGCGCGGGAAACATCGGTGCGTTCGGCATCGAGCGCACGCCATGGTGCTTGTTCGGGTTGCGCGGCAAAGGTTTCCGCGAGGACCACGTTGATCCATTCCACAATGGGTGCCACGGACCGAAAGTTGCGATCGAGGGCAACTGCATCACCGGGGACATTGGTGACCACCGATTGGTACATCATCAAATCCGCCCGGCGGAAGCGATAGATCGATTGTTTGGGATCGCCGACCAAAAACAATCGCCCCGGAGCTGGTTGTGCCCGAGAGGGCAGTGGGCTGCCTGGTTCGACCTGTGCGTCGGCCAAAAGGAGCACCAGTTCGACCTGGAGTGGGTCGGTGTCTTGGAACTCGTCGACCGCGATGCACTGCCAACGGCGCGCGAGCTGGGCGCGCACCGATGGGTGATCGCGCACAATGTTGCGGGCGATGCGTAACAGGTCATCGAACTCGAGGACACCGAGTTGGTTGCGGTGCGCAATGGTGTCGCGCACGAACCGAGCCACCTCGGCCGTGACTCGCCGGATCGTGGTGCTGCGCAATGTGCTGAGCAGCGCGAGGCGCGCGGTTTCGGCAAGCCCGAGCGCGTCGTAGACCGCTTGTTTGTCGGGCCAGGCGTGCTTCTTGCCGCGGGAGAATGTGCACTTTGGGAACTCGATCAATGCGTCGAGATGATCGAGTTCGTCGGCGGGTGCGGCCAGACGGGATTCGGCGGCTGCGAGCCTTTGGAGATGGGCAAATAAGAGATCGGCCGGGTCGGTGCAGCCATTGGCGAATCGGCACGCCTCTTGGACGGTCGTGCGCAGCGCAGTGTCGTCGAGCGCGGGGAGTTCGGGTTCGGGAAACGCAGTTGTTTCCATGCGATCCGCATGAGCGTGGAGCGTTTCGGCGATCATTCGCAGGTGTGCGGTGGTGCACCCCAATGCAGTGGCGCGTTGGAGGAGTGCTCGTTGATCGGGGTCATCGAGGAATCGGTCGAGGAATCGACGCCACGCGCGATCGAACGCAATGCTGGCCGCAATCTCGTCGCGTAATTCGAGGACGGGGGGCAAGTCGGCGAATGTGGCGAACTCGGTGCAGATTCGTTGGGCGAATCCGTGAATCGTGGTGATCACTGCATCGTCGAGGGCGTCGAGCGCAGCTCGGGCCCGCTCAATGCGTTGCGCGTCTGCATCGGTGACTTCAGTCTGGGCAGCATCCGCTTCGAGTGCGGTCGTGATCCGATCGCGCAGCTCGGCCGCCGCGAGTTCGGTAAAGGTAATTGCCGCAATCTGATGCATTTCGAAGCAACCGCTCATGAGGGCATCAGTGAGACGTGCAACCAGCGCAGTGGTTTTCCCGGTCCCGGCCCCCGCTTCGACGAAGAGGGTGGACGCATGATCTGTTCGGATCCGTGTGCGCACGGGATCATCGGTCATGCTTCGTCACCTCCGTCGGTACTTGTTGTGGCGTCACCCGCGCTACTTCGGAGTGCCGGATGATGGGCAAGGAGCGGATCGAGCGCCACCTGTTCCCAAGTTCGATCGCGATCCGTTGGACAGATTTCAGAGAATGCACATATTGCGCAATGTTCGAAGGTGCCGAAGCTGGGTTTGCCCGGGACCGCGGGAAACAATCCCCGGGCGATCGCGTCGGTAATGGAGCGCCACTCCGTGACCACGGTTGCGAGTGTGGTTTCGTTGATCGGCAAGGTGACGAGCTCTGGTCTGGCGCGGTCGCTGACGAACCAGTACGCCGCAGCGATCTCGCGTGCGCTGGTGGCGTGCGCAGCTGCCATGGCATACGCCGGGAGTTGGAATCGCGTACCGCCCGCGGTGGGATCGTCGGCAGTGATGTCCTTATAGCTGGTGGCTGCTCCGGTCTTGTAGTCGTACACCGTGGCGCGGGTGCCGTCGGGGCTGCGATCGACGCGGTCGATAACGCCGCGCATCGCCGGCAGTGATGGCAGTGACGGCGATGTCATGGACGTGTCGGCCATGACGACTGGCGGGAGCTCGCTGTCGGCGAACCCAAAGCGCAGTTCGGTGGCAAATGGAACCACACCGTGCTCCGCTCGTACGTGATTGTCGTGTTCGAGAAAGCGATGCGCGACGCGCCGCAACCGACGCGACGTGACGTCCCAATGCACGGCACGACCCGTGCGACCGGCGAGCACCATACGTGCACACTCAGCATCAAAAATCGAGTCGAGTAACGCGTGATCATCGTCGTCCCATGCATCGTCCGGTGTGCGACGTGGGCGGGCTTCGGCAATGAACTGATCCAGAACGGCGTGCACCAACGAACCGCGGTCATCTGCACGAATACCATCGAGCGCTTCGGGGCGTTGGAGTTCGTCGAGTTCGAGGATGCGGGAAAAAAAGTAGTTGCGACCGCAGCGCGCCCAGGTTTCGAACGCAGTGGGCGAGATGCTCCCTGAGGGTGCGGTGTCGAGGTCGTCGCCGATGTTGCCTTCGAATGCGGTAAATCCCTCGCGTCGCTGATTCGCTGCGTCCCATGACGCACGCAGCGAGTCGGGAAGCACGTGACCCGGACCATGCGCAAGCCATGTTTGCAACAGCGCGTCGGTCGGATGCAACGCAGGTGTTGCGTTCAGGCCCGTGACAAACGAAGTGTCGATCGTCAACCACGGCGTCGGTGCACACGTTGCGAGTGCTGAGGCGCCGAGGGGTGCGCGGAGTTGCACGCTTGCCCAGTGCACGAGCCAGCGCGACGGCAAGACAGGACGGGCGCGGCGCATATCGGTAGTAGCGAAGCTGCACACCGTGCGGGTTCCGGAGTGGAGGGCGGCAAGGAACGCGCGTCGTTCGTCGCCGCGTTGATCGTCGTAGGTCGGCAACGCTCCGGCGCGTCGCGCCTCATCGGAAAGCAGCGGGTCGCTACGACGGAGCCGCGGCATAACGCCGTCGTTCACGCCGAGGATGGTGACATGCTCGAACGTTGTTCCGGTGAGATCGCCGATCCGACCGACGAATACGCCCGTTCCGTAGCGGCCGACTGGGCCGGCGGGTTGGTCGAGTTCGGCGAGGAGTGCCGCACAATATGTAAGCCAATCGGTATCGCCGTCGAGTTCGGCGAGCACGTCGAGGATGCGCTCCACATCGTCGCCGGCATCGAGTTCCGCGGTGGGCCAGGTGCGCCGATGATTTGGGGTCCCGAGATACTTTGTAAGAAACGCGCGTAGTGCGTCGCTCCACGCCGACCATGCGCGTGGCGCGCGATCTTCGAGGAATTCGACGAGTCCATCGAGAAATGGTTGGAGTATTTCTGCGTCGGCAAGTTCGCTGGCGATCGCTTGCGCTTGGCGGCTTTGCGCCGACGTGCATTTTGCGAGTTTGCTGCGTTGTTCGGCCTGCCATGCCTCGAGTTGCACGCGCATAGATGGTCCGGAGATCAGTCCGGCTTTGCGAGTGAGATAGTCCCATCGCGCGGCGCGCACGCGCGTCTGGTCGTGAGGATTGCGTACGGGCGCGTCGGAGCACCACGCAATGAATTCATCGCGGTGAATCGCGTCGGCTTCGAGGCGCATACTCGAAACGAGAAAACGCCCGATCACGGTGTCGTGGAGGCGACGAGTAGCCGGCCCGGCAATGGCGATAGTGCTCGCCGCGGCCTGCTCATGCACGATGGGGAGATACGGATCGATATCGCGTGCAACGATCGCGTGCGTGTGCAACGGCGCGCCGTGCATGGCACGAGCGATGACGGTTCGCAATGCCGCTCGTACTTCGGTTTCGGCATCGGGGGCGCGATGCA
>JBMOIW010000095.1:0-6359 GCA_049317145.1 Acidimicrobiia bacterium | reverse complement strand
GCGCTCGACCACCTCGAGATTGCGGTCGAGTTCGGGGATGCTCCCGCTCTGCACGCGGCGGCGCTCGAGGATCGCATCCGCATGCGCGAAGGTCGTGCCCAACGATACGGGACCCAAGTTGTGCCCACCGCGGATAATCGAAGCCTCACTCCCTGGCCGATTGAGGATCCCGAACACGTTGAAGGACGACGTGCGGCGCTCGGCCTCGAACCCCTCGCCGAACACCTCCGCGCCCTAAACGCCCGGTTCCACTAGCCCGGTTTTCCCCGGCGCACCGTAGGGATCGGGTACAACGAAACGCGTTCGAGTTTTCGACACGAACTCGGCAACCGGCCGACACGACTCTTTGATCCGGCGCCTCTGGGACGGCCTCCCCCTCCGTCTCGGGGCGCCGATCGCATCTGCTGGGCAACGCCGCACTCAAGCAGCGCCGCACTCAAGCAACGTCGTTGTCGAGCGCGCGCCAGCAGTACCACGCGGCAACGCTGCGGTAACCCGCATACAACTCGCCGAGAGGCGCGAGCGCACGCGCAGTTATCGGTTCGAGGTATCCGTGTAATCGGGTATAACCCGCGCGAACGCCGAAATCGTCGACGGGCCAGACGTCAAGTCTCCCCAGGCGAGACATCAAGAACATTTGCACAGTCCAGCGACCTATTCCGCGCACTTGGGTCAGCGCCGCAATGATCGCCTCGTCATCGAGGTGCGCAAGTCTTCCCAACGGGAGCATCCCGGCGTGCGCGTGTTCTGCCAAATCCAGGAGCGCGTGCGTCTTTGCGTTCGAGAGTCCGGCGCTTCGAAATGCAGGAATCGGCGTGGCGAGCACTTGCTCCGCGCTGACCTTCCCATCAAGTACCCGAGTGACTCGCTGCCAAATCGTGGCGGCAGCTCGACCATTGAGTTGCTGATATGCGATCGCTTCGGCGAGGTGCGCAAAGTGGCTTCCAGAACGAACGTGCCGCAACGAACAGGGGCCGACGGCGCGCACGATGGCGCGGAACTCGGGATGTTTGCGGGCCAAGATCGCACTCGCATCAACCGCAGTACGAGGGTTAGTCGGGGTGTTCGTGCGCGCGCCCATACGCCCGAGCGTAGGCGGCGCTACTGGACCTTGGTGATCACGTCGAACAGTGGCAGATACAGCGCAATAATGAGGCCGCCGACGATACCGCCCAAAACGATAATCAGAATGGGCTCAATCAGCGACGACAGTCCATCCACCATGGTTTGCACTTCATCTTCGGTCGCTTTGGCATAGCGCCCAATGAGGTCGGCCATCGCGCCGGTCTCTTCGCCAACACCAATGAGCTGACAAAACACTTCTGGGAACACCTCGGTGTCCGCAATGGCACGCGAAAGCGAACGACCTTCCCGCACCTTGTCGCGGGCCGCATGCAGCGCATCAGCGTAGACCGCGTTCCCAGCAACGGTCGCGGTGAGATCCAATACTTCTAGCAAGTTCACGCCAGCGTTCGTCAGCGATGCCATGACTGCCGCGGTGCGCGCCACAATTGTTTGGCGTATCAGCTTGCCAAAAATCGGGAGACGTATCACCGTCCGATCGATCATTCGCTTGCCTTGTTCGGATCGTTTGAACGCAACGGCCGCGACAATCAGCGTGATCACTGCCGGGATCCACAGATACCACAAGCCGGTTAGCATGCCCGAGAGGTTCATCAGCATCTGCGTCGGGAGCGGGAGCTTCGCATTGCCAAAACCCTTGTACATGCCCGCAAACGTCGGCACGATCGTCATCAACATGACGACGGTAATGCCGAGGGTCAAGAGCAACACCATGACCGGGTACATCATGGCGGACACAATCTTGCGCTTGAGCCGTACGCGCGCTTCGGTGATGTCGGCGAGTCGTCCCAGCGCATTGTCGAGCTGACCACTCGCCTCACCGGCTTCGATGAGCGCACAGGTCAACGGACCAAGTTTTGCTTCCTGGGTTCGGAACGCGCCGGCGAGCGGTTTTCCGTCCGCCACTTCTTGATGCATTTCGGCGAGCACTTTGCCGATCGGATCTTTCGCTCGCTGCTTGGCGAGCATCCCCATCGAGCGAAACATCGAGAGGCCGGCCGCCTGCGAGGTCGCGAGGTTGCGCGCCATCCATGCTTGATCTTTGAGACTCACATTGTTGGGACGAAGACGCAAATCTTTTTGCGCAAGCGAAAGCTGCTTGCGTTCTTTTACCGACACCACCAAGAGCCGCTGCTGGGCCAGTTGCGTGCGTGCATCTTCGAGATCTTGAGCGGTGAGCTGCCCATTATTGGGTTCTCCCTCGCGCGTAAAGGCTTCGTATTGAAATGTCGTTGCCATGTCAGCTCACCACCCGAGAGAGTTCTTCGAGGGAAGTACGTCCTTCTTCGACTCGCGCGAGCCCATCGGTGAACATCGGGACATACCCCAACGCCTTGGCTTGCGCTTCCAGCTCGTGGGCGGGCAACCGGGCCGCCACGGCCGACGCAATGTGTTCGTCGATCGGGAACACTTCGGCGATTGCAAACCGTCCCGCGTACCCGGTGCGTTCGCACGCCGAGCAGCCTCCGCTGCGCGCCCGGTAAAGACGCTCAGGGATAGCCCCGGGCCACGGGAACTGCGCCAGGCTTTCCGCGATTGGCGTGTATTCCTCACGACAGTGCTCACAGAGCCGACGCACCAGGCGCTGCGCAATGACTCCTTTGAGCGCCGACGATACGAGGAACGGTTCAATTCCCATGTCGATGAGGCGGCTCGGTACCGAAACTGCGCTGTTGGCGTGGAGTGTTGAGAGCACAAGGTGACCAGTCAACGCCGCTTGAATACCGACGCGCGCGGTCTCTTGGTCGCGCAACTCCCCGACGAGGACAATATCGGGATCGGCGCGCAAGAACGCACGCAGCGCACGCGGAAAACTGAGGCCTGCTTTCTCGTTCACCTGTACTTGGGTGATGCCGGCAAACCGGTACTCCACGGGATCTTCGATCGTGAGCACTTTGCGGTCCGGGGTCGCTATGCGCGCGAGCGATGCATACAGTGCAGTGGTCTTACCGGAACCCGTCGGGCCGGTAGCCAGGATTGCCCCGTGCGGCATATCGATGAGCCGGTGGTACACATCGAGCACTTGCTCGGAGTACCCCAACACCTCAAGGGTTGCGACTTTGCGGGTCCGATCGAGGATTCGCATAACCGCGCCCTCAACTCCCCACGACGTGGGCAAGGTGACAAGCCGCACATCCATGCGGCGATCGCCTACCCGAATTTCGTAACGGCCATCTTGGGGTACGCGCCGCTCTCCGACGTCGAGGTTTGCCATCACTTTGATGCGGTTGATGATTGCGGGCGCTTGCGCAACGGGATAGGAGGTGATCTCGTGGAGCACGCCATCGATCCGGAACCGCACGCGCAATTCGCGCTCGCCCGGTTCGAGGTGCACATCGCTCGCCCGCGCGGTCGCAGCGCGATCCATCAGGGCTTTGACCAGACGCGCGATGCGACCTTCACTAAGTTCGTCCGACCCTCCAAGCTCGGGACGATCCAGGATCGCGTCGAGCTCTTCTTGCATTTCGGCCGCAACCACTGCTTGCTCTTGTGCAACCTGCTCTGCCTGGCGATTCCGTTCCAACCGGTCGAGCAAGGTGGCGAGCTGGTCTTCGTGCACGACCGTGATGATGACGTGCTCTCCGGCAAAATGCCGACGAACTTCATCCACGGCGAGGAGCTGCGTGGGATTTACCATGGCAACGGTCACCATGTCGGCGGTGCGCGCGATGGGAAGCGCCTGCAACCGGCGCGCCAGGGCGACGGGGAACCCGTCGAGCAAAGTCACATCGACGTCGGACTCGACGACGTCGGCCACTGCGAAGCCCTGGTGATTCCACGCAGCGCGCTCCAGCGTTGCGAGCGCAACACCCGCCAGGTACAGCGCGCGCAACGGGCGCAGCCCACAGGTTCGACCCTCTGCGATAACGCGTTCGCATGCGGCAACGTCCACATCGTCTTGGGCCTTTAATGCGGCGAGCAGGTCCGACGAGTAATCCGACATAAGGGCACGTCCCGTGGTCATGGTTTACTTCCCGGCCGTGGTGGGCGGCGGATCCATGGTGGCTTTGGCTGCTGTGTCGACGTAGGACTTCATCGCCACCGTTGCCTTTACCGGACTGTCCATGGCAACAGACTTCCCGTCACCGTCTGGGGTGATCTGAACGGACTCGAGGAAAAACCGTTGCGCGCTCGGCATGGCACCAGTAAACGCAATGACGTTGCGAAGCGACCCGGAAACGGTGAGCGTAACGGTGTAGGACTTCGGAGCGGCACTATTTGCGTTTGCCGCTTGATCCCCTGAGGCACCCGCAGCCGGTGTTGCTGCACTCCGCGGATCGTTTTGCCCTTGCGCACTCACCGTCACCTTGTTGTTGGCGGCGAGCTCGGAAATCTTTCGGATGTTGGTGGCCAAAATGTCTCCGGCGTCGACCGGAAGAACATCACGAAGCGCCTTGAGTTCGTCGTTAAGCTTCGCTTCATCCGTTTGCGCTTTTTTCGCAACCACTAAGCGATTAACCACCGAATCACGTTCGGCTTCTGCCGCAGCTGCCTGACTGTTTCGGGCCGCGGTGCTCTTGCGCATCATCGATACTGGGAACAACCACACCAACGCCAACACCATGATGGGCAGAAGAATCAACGGAAGGCGATTCTTCATTTGCCGGCTCCCGGCTTAAAGGCCTTCGCATCGATCGAAGCGGTATAGGCAACCTCTATCATCCGATCTTTCTTGGTGAGTTGGGCAACCCAGGCATCCTGGTTAATGACCTTGCCACCACCATCTTTTTGGAACTTCAAAAAGTTGTCCTGCCACACCGCAACGGGCTTAAAGGCCGGGTCATTGGCCTCCGGTACGGAGGCGTTCGCGGTTGCCGAAATGCTGTTCTTTCCCTTCGTCAGCCCAATGGACTTGATCTGTGTTCCCGGTGGTGCACTGTTGTAGAGACCTTGCAAGATCTGCGCCCACTCCGAGTCATCATCCCGCAACTTCGTAACTTCGGTTTTCGTGGCATCCACCTGATTTTTCAGCGTCACAAATTTCGTGAGCGGCACAAGTTCCGCATTTTTCGCTGCGGTAGTGCGCTGGGCACGCTCAAGCCGCGCACCTGCGGCTTGGCGCTGATAAAACGAAAAACCGAGGAGCGCAATAATGACGACGCCAATTACCGCCGCCACAATTATCGGAAGTGGATCGCGCTTCTTGACGACTGCGACATCGGCAACGGACGCATCCGAAAGCGCCACACTGGGTTGCGCCGAGAGATCAACCAGCGCAGCAGCCAACGCTTGGAACATGACTGCTCGATACTGCGGATCAACGTGATGAAAGTCGAGACCCTGGGGTACCGGCGTGGGCACAATCTCGTAGCTGGCATCGCGCAACCGGGCTTCGAGCGGGGCCAACGAGGCGCCTTCGCCGATAATCGCAATCTGGTCCGGCACGTTCATACCCTCACGACGCCAAAACACAATCGTTCGCCGCACGTCACCGACGACGCTGTCGACGTACGCATCCGCAGCACTGTCGGCAGTGGTCGTTCCGAGGAACACCGTTGATTCCGATGCTTGCGCATCCGCTCCGAGATCGGAAATTCCGCCAGCGCGAAGGCTGCGGACGGCCATCGGCGTACCATTGCGGATAAGAATGAGTTCCGCAGAAACGCGCGCAACTCGCAGGTATAGCCCGTCTGTGGGCAACAAGAATGACGAAACGCTCAGGATGCGATTGGGTCCCAACAGGGGGCGTAGCGTCAGGCATTCTGCCGAACTCACCGCCGCAATTGTCATCTCGCGATCGGTGCTCTCCGTGGATACCGGAGTGGATACCTGCGCATCATTGGGGATCAGGCCAGCAACGGCGATACCGGTCGCGGCCATCGGCATGTGTTCTTCTGCGACGGTGCGAAGCGCAATCGGCAATGCGCGATCGGGCACGTTCGGGATTGCGAGTCGCCGTACCGACTGATGATCTGACGTCAACGCAATGCGCACCGCATCGTTGCGTCCGACGTCGCGCAGCGCCATTCCGAGTGCTACCGCATTGCTCGCTCCTTCGAGACGCTCGTACTGAACGGTTCCATCGACCGCGACGGTCACAACATGGGCGACCCCGCCGTCGAGTTCGATGCCAACCCGCGCCGCTTTGCGCGTCGAGGCCGACGTTGATGGCGTTCCCCGCTTCGGTCGCGCAACCGACAACCGATTTCGAGTCGCTGGAGTGTTTGCCTTACCCACACTTCCTCCAAAGCACGTATTGACGTGGCTGGTGTCGGCCGGTGTACACCGGCGGTGCCGAACTAGGCATCAAAAACATCCTCAAGGACTGCGAGCGT
>JBMOIW010000094.1:0-6383 GCA_049317145.1 Acidimicrobiia bacterium | reverse complement strand
CCATCGGGCATTCCTCGACGATGTATTCGATGCCGCTGACCACGCAGTACGCCGCCATTTCGCGCTCTTGGAGGCGAACTAACGGTTTGATCTTGCGCGGGAAACCTGGGCGAGCCGGCAGGACCGGTGTTTGACGGGCGAGCGCGTCCATTTCCCAGCGCAGCACATTTCCGAGCAATACCGCGGCTTCGTCATCCAGGTTGTGCCCGGTTGCGATGACGTCGTACCCGCCGTCGAGTGCGGCGCGATCAAACAAATGGCGTTTTGAGATTCCGCACGCCGCGCACGCAGGACGCGCCGTGGCATCCGCCGCGCCGGGAATGTCGAAACCGAACTCCTCGCGCAAGGCGATGATGCGCAATGGCCAGCCGTGCTGCTCGGCAAACGCGCGCACCGTTGTGGTGGACGCGGCGGAGTACTCGCTGATCCCGAGATCCAGGTAGACCCCGTCGGCCTCGTACCCCAGGGTTCGCAGGAGGTGCCATAGCGCCAGTGAATCCTTTCCACCCGAGACCGCAACCAACACGCGTGCGTCGGTGGGCATCATCTCGTAATCGGCGATGGCGCGTCGCACCTGCTCTTGGGTGTAGTGCACCAAACATGGAGTGCAAAACGCAGCATTGTGGCGCGCGAGATCGAGCACGGCGCGCCCGCGGCAGCGGGTGCATTTCATGCCGAGTCACTCCCACCGGAGATCACAGATCGGATTTCGACTGCATCGGTGTCACTCAGTGATGCGTCTTTGGGTACCAGTTCCCCATTCACGATCACCAACACCGTTTCGGGGTGAATCTCGAGTTGCCGCAATAAATTGGCGACCGATCGGACACCGGTCAACGTCAACTCGCGGCGCGGATTACGCACGATAACCTGCACGATGTTTCCCGCTCTACCGAAATTATCGAGCGCGGGCCCGCACTCGAAAGGCGCCGTCTTCATGTAAACGCACGCGCACCACTTCGGCCGGCGGACGAGAAAAGAAGCGTAGAAAAAAATTGACCGCGCCGGCACCGATCCCGAGATACAGCCACGTGCGGGAACCGCTGAGGAACCCGCGGCGCAGACCCTTCCACATCCAGCGTTCGAGGAGATAACGCATCAGACGGGGATGATTTCGAGAACGGTACGTCGCCGCGCGCCGCGGCGACGGCCGAGCCAATACGCGGCAACGATAACAACGCCTACGGCAACGATTCCCACGATGGTCAGACTTTGCTGTGCACCTTCGGTTGCGTCACCAACGCCGCCACGAAGTTCTTCAAGCTTGGACTTGATGTCTTCGCGGGTAATGACGGGTTCGGTTGCGCTGAGATCATTCACGCGCGGGATCCTTTGAGATTGCGAGCGAGCCAGGTAAGCGTCGCGCCCAACGCGAGCGTCGCCACGGTGATGAAGTACGGAGCAAACGACCACGCTCCGGAAAAGGTGCTGCCGGTCAGCTCCTGGAGTGCCCGCAGTTCGGCAAGGGCAAGGAAGATGACGCCGAGTCCGAGCGTGAATGCACCAACCATTCCCCAGGCGAGGTAACGGCCCAGAGCTTTGAGCGGGACGACCGTCTCCTGTTTGAAATAGGCGACGATGAGTTCCCAGAGTTCTTCAACGATGGTGGGAATCGGTGCGGGGGTCACGATGAAGCATTCTCACCGACAGGGCCCGGCCGTGCAAGGTGCGCTGGGTGTGGGCAGGTCAAGGCGGAGATCTCCAGGAAAACTTCGCAGCGCATTGGCGACACGAGATTGCAGCGCGAACGCAGCCCCGTCATCGGATACGCCGCTGTTCGCAATCAGCGCAAAGGACAGGCTGCGATACGTCTCGACGTAGCCGGTAAGCCCAGTGATCCCGTTGAGCGTTCCCGTTTTCGCGTAGAGGGCTCCCGCCAATGGAGTTCCGCTGAATCGCTTTGCCAGCGTGCCCGAGGTGCCAGCGACGGCGAGGAGATCGTGGAGCGCAGTGGGACCCTGCCCCGCTTGGAGCGCCCCGAGCAGTGCTGCGCAGGTCACTTGGTTGTCGCGTGTGAGCCCGGAACCATCGAGCAATGTAACCCCGCCCATGGGCACGCCCATTTGTTGCATTGTTTCGGTGATGACCGTGACACCCTCGGGCGTAGTCCCTGGCTGGCCCTTGGCGACGGCAAGTTCGCGAGTGATGAGTTCGGCAGTGGTGTTGTTGCTGGATCTCAGCATCGACGCCGCGATGTCCCGTAACGGTGGTGACTGCACCGCAACCAAAGCGGCACCCGACGGCGGGTTTGGCGTACGTCGTACTTCGGTGACCGGCACTCCGCGGGCACGAAGGAGCGCAGCGAATGCCTGGCCGGCGTCGAGTGCAGGATCGCGTGCCGGCGTGCGATCGGGCTTCCACGCGGAGTAGCCGTCGTTCACAACGAGTGCGCCCAGCCCGCCGGCTTGTCCTTCCGTTGCATAGTTGGCGCGCCACGTCGGCAAGAACCGCACGGAGTCATAACGCGAATCATCGACGACGAGCACGCCAATGGACTTCACGGAGCGCTGCGTGAGTTGATCGGCCAAGGATTCCAACGCAGTCGAGGCGCGCCCGCGTAGAAGCGGCGTTTCCTCGATATGTGTCCGGTATTCCGCAGTGGCGAGCACCGGGTCTCCGCCGCCAAGCAACGTGGCTTGCGCGACCACGCCGTTTGCGTTCGGCGAGTCCGCAACGATCTTCGTTTCGTACCGAAACTCGGGACCGAGAACCGTGAGTGCTGCGAGCGCGGTGAGGATTTTCTGAGTTGACGCACCCGCGAGTGGTCGCGTGGAGCGAATATCGGCCACGGTACCGAGTCCGGGTGCGTGTACCAAGACGCAGCTTGCGTCGGATCCGGCAATTGCTTCGTTGATCCGAGCAGCAAGGCGCGGTGCCGCTGCGGCTTCGGTCACGCTCTGGGGTACTCGCCGTGGTGAAAACAAAGCCGTACTCACCCGAGGTGTCGCGTTCGCGGCGCTGCTCTGGCGCTCAAGGGGCCAGGTGAGCACGACGAGGGCGATGCCGACGCCGATGACGGCGAGGCAAACCGCCCGACGTGCCCCATCCCGCTTGCGGGTCCGACGCGCGCGGTGCGGGAGGAGATCGGATCGTTCGAGCCCGCGACTCATTGGTCGATCCAGTCGCTCCAGCGACGAAACGTCGACGCGATAGTTCCCATACCCAGTGCTTTCCTCGGAACCCCAGTACCCTACCGCCGTGCTTTCGGTCGTGATTCCCGTCTTTAATGAAGCCGACCTCGTCGGCGAAACCGTGCACGCGGTCTCGGCGTTCCTCGTCGCCACGGAGCCCGAATTCGAAATTCAGGTGGTGGAGAACGGCTCGACCGATGACACCCTTGCCATCGCGACCGCCCTCGCCGAAAGCATTCCGCAAGTGCGAGTGCAGCACCTGTCCGACGCCGATTATGGCGCCGCATTACGCGCCGGGCTCCTTGCGGCGCGTGGCGATGTCGTTGTGAACTTCGACGTCGATTACTACGACTTTGATTTCTTGACTCGTGCGGTTGCGGCAATTCGTGCCGAAACCCCCGATGCTCCCGATGTCGTTGTGGGTTCCAAGCGTGCTCCCGGGGCTACCGACACCCGACCCTGGTATCGGCGGCTCGTTACGTGGACGTTTACGCAGCTGCTCCATCTGCTGTTCGGAATGCGGGTCTCAGATACCCATGGCATTAAGGCCCTGCGTCGTCGCACGGTGACCCCCATTGCGCAACGCTGTTTGTTCGGGAAGGACCTTTTCGATACCGAGCTCGTCTTGCGCTCGGAGCGCGCGAACCTCTTTGTGACCGAAATTCCCGTGTCCGTCATCGAACGTCGGCCGTCGCGCACGTCGATTCTTCGCCGCGTACCCCGAACCATTCTTGGACTGTTGCGCCTGCGAATCGCGCTCCTACGCAACCCGATGTAACCCGCAATCGAATCGAGATTTCCCATGCAACTCGTGTCCGCGCTATTCACCGAAGAGATCAACATGCGACCCGCACCCGGTCCATCGACGCGCATCGATCTCACTGGGGTCTTCTTTTCGATGGCCGCGCCTGCACTGCCGTGTACGCTCACTCCGCATCTCGTGGTACTCATTCGCACCACGCCCGGTGGTCCGACAAATGCAACCTTGGTCTGCGAGTTTCATCGAGACGACGAGCTGGTGGCGCGCAATGTCCAGCCGGTAGCTATCGAGCCTGGAAAGTTCGGCTATCGCCTGGTGCGCCCCGAGCTGACGTTTGCAGCACCGGGGACGATTGTTGCGACGTGCACCATTTCCGAGACGGGTTCCGCCATTTCGGTTCCCCTCACCGTCCTCAATCCGGTCTGATCGCAGCGGGCAAGTTTCCTCTAACCTGCGCGCCGGGCGAGGGGGCCACAATGGACTTAGAGACACGAGGAATCAACACGATCCGGGCGTTAGCCATGGATGCAGTGCAGGCGGCCAACAGTGGCCATCCGGGGACGCCGATGGCGCTCGCTCCCCTTGCGCATGTGTTGTTTACGCGCATCATGAACTACGACGCCTCGGACCCGCAGTGGCCCGATCGGGATCGTTTCATTCTTTCGGCGGGTCACGCGTCGATGTTGTTGTATTCGGCGCTCTACCTCACGGGCTTCGGGCTCACACTGGACGACTTGCGAGCGTTTCGCCAGTGGGGATCGCGCACGCCGGGTCATCCCGAGGCCGGACACACTGCCGGCGTCGAAGTCACAACCGGACCGTTGGGACAAGGGTTTGCGAACGGCGTCGGAATGGCGCTCGCCGAGGCGAATCTGCGCGCGCGCTTTGGGGAAGGCGTCTGCAATCACTACACCTTCGCGATCTGTGGTGACGGCGATCTCCAAGAAGGAGTGAGCCACGAGGCTGCATCATTGGCCGGACATCTGGGCCTTGGTCGTCTCGTGTACATCTATGACGACAACCACATCACGATCGACGGACCTACCGAGCTTTCGTTGACCGACAACGTTGTTGAGCGTTTCACGGGTTACGGATGGCATGTCGAATCAATCGGCGATGTCGCCAACGACTGCGATGCGATCGAAGCTGGGATTCGTGCCGGTATGGCAGTCACAGATCGTCCGAGCTTGATCGTGTTGCGGAGCCATATCGGATATCCGTCGCCGAAATACACCGACACGTCGCGTGCGCACGGTGAACCGCTCGGCGAGGACGAGGTGCGGGCCGTGAAAGCGATTTTGGGAATGCCCGATGCGTCGTTCGATGTATCCGACGACGTGCTCGATCTCTACCGGAGCGCGGGTGCGCGCGGCGCAGCGCAGCGTCGGGAATGGGAAGCGCGTCGGGATGCGTTCCTTGCCCATGAACCTGATCTCGGCGCTCAATATCGGGCGGCAATGGCCGGGCGTGGTCTTGACGGCTGGGAGGCAAAACTGCCGACGTATCAGGCGGGCACCTCGATTGCGACGCGTGCCGTGTCGTCCGAGACACTCACTGCGGTGCTGGATTTGGTCCCCGGACTCGTCGGTGGCGGCGCCGACCTCACCGGAAACACCGGAACGGCATTGCCCGGAGCGCCCGTCATCGGAACTCATGCCTTCGGTGGACGCCAAGTGCACTTTGGAGTGCGGGAACACGCGATGGGTTCGCTCATGAACGGCATGGCGTTACACGGGGGATGCTTGCCGTTCGGCGGGACGTTCTTTGTTTTTTCTGACTACATGAAACCGGCCGTGCGTCTGGCTGCGCTATCGAAGGCGCGCGTTGCCTTTGTGTGGTCGCATGACTCAGTTGGCTTGGGTGAGGATGGACCGACGCACCAACCCGTGGAGCAGTTGCCGGCGGTGCGCGCGATTCCGGGATTAGATGTGATTCGTCCCGCGGATGCCAACGAAACTGTTGCGGCCTGGCGTGCGCATATTGACGGTGATGGACCCACGGCATTGATCTTGACGCGCCAAAAAGTGCCGGTACTCGATGGCACCGCGATAATGGCGACCGAAGGCGTGCGGGTCGGTGCGTACGTTCTTGTTGACGGTGACGGACCGCTGGACCTGGTGTTGATCGGAACCGGTTCCGAAGTGCAGCTGTGTGTCGGTGCGCAGGATGTCCTCGCTACCGCCGGGTACTCCGTGCGCGTGGTTTCGATGCCATCGTGGTCGCGGTTTGCTGCCCAGCCCGATGACATTCATGAAGCGATTTTGCCCGAGGATGTGCCGACGTTGGCGGTCGAAGCGGCCAGCGGATTCGGATGGGAGCGATGGGCCGATGATGTCGTAGCAATCGAAGGCTTCGGCGCTTCCGCTCCGGGCGAGCGCGTTTTGGCCGAGTTCGGGTACACCGTCGATGCAGTCGTGCAACGAGCGTTGGCGTTGCTGGCCGAAACGTCTGCTTGAGGTTGAATGTGACACGGACTCACGCTCCAGTAGACG
>JBMOIW010000093.1:0-6529 GCA_049317145.1 Acidimicrobiia bacterium | reverse complement strand
AATGCTGCATCGAGTTCTTCGAGTGCGGGGATCAAAGTCTCGGGAACGTAGCGACCACCGAAGCCGTCGAAGCGACCATCAACCGAGGGTTCGGGTCCCGGGGGACCAAGCTCGACCGGTTCTCCTCGCTGCACCACCATGACGCCTCCTTGGCGATCATCGTAGAGCGCCCCACGCAACCCGCCGGAATCAGTAGTTTTCGGCTTCCCAGTCGTAGGGCGCGTCGGCGGGGGTCGGTTCGATGCGTTCTTCGACGATCAACTCGTCACCGATAGCTTTCGCCATTTCAATAAAGCGCCGCAGTTTCCGCGGATCCTTGCGACCCGGGGTCATTTCAACGCCACTCGAGACGTCGACGCCCCACGGACGAACGCGTTCTATTGCTTCGGCAACGTTGTCGGGAGTGAGCCCACCCGCCAACAACAACCGCACACCCCCAGGCGCTTCGGCGAGCGACCAATCAAACGTGGTGCCCGATCCGGGATTGGGCGAATCTACGAGCACAACGTCGACGGGACCGTTGGCCGCACTCGCAATTGCTGGGTCACCGGCCGCAAATGCTTGGATCACAAACGGGATGCGCTTGCGAATCCAGCGCACCTCCGATGCGGGTTCGCGGCCGTGCAGTTGCGCACCTTTGAGCCCACATTTGCTCACGATTTCTACGACCCGCTCGGGGCGTTCGTCGCGAAACACGCCAACCGTCACGGCCTCTTTGGGAAGTCGGCGAATGATGTCACGCGCAGTGGCAGGAGCAACCTGGCGTGGGCTTCCGGGCGCGAAGACGAAGCCGATGGCATCGGCCCCGAGTGCAATGGCGAGGAGCGCGTCGTCCTCAGTGGTGATACCGCAGATCTTGACCCACATACGTGTCCTCGAAGCCACCAACGATAGAGGCGCAGGCTTCCGATCCCGGGGATGCTCCCGGACCAGCGCCACCCAATGTTGTGGCTACGCGTCGGTGAGGCGGCCGTGCAAGTAATCGTCGTAGGCCGCGAGATCTAAGAGCCCGTGCCCGCAGTAATTGAACAGGATCACCCGCTCCTCGCCGGTCTCTTTGGCGGCCAACGCCTCGTCGATCGCCGCACGGATTCCGTGGCCGGCTTCGGGGGCCGCAAGTTTTCCTTCCGCGTTGGCAAACTGCACCGCCGCCTCGAACGTCTTTGATTGCGGATACGCAATGGCCTCCATGCGTCCGGCGTGCACCAACGCCGAGATGATCGGCGCGTCCCCGTGATACCGCAACCCGCCCGCGTGAATCGTTGGCGGCATGAAATCTTTGCCGAGGCTGTACATCGGCAACAGCGGGGTCATGCCCGCGGTGTCGCCGAAGTCGTACGCGAATTCACCGGCCGTCAGCGTCGGACAACTTGCGGGTTCGACCGCTACGAGGCGCACCCGCGGATCGGTGACGAACGGCAACGCGATACCGCCGAGGTTCGAGCCCCCGCCACAGGGCGCGATAACGACGTCGGGGTGATCCTCTCCCGCCATCACCAACTGCTCTTTGGCTTCGAGTCCGATCACGGTTTGATGCAACAACACGTGATTGAGTACCGACCCTAAGGCGTAATGCGTGTCGTCGCGGCTCGCCGCATCGGCCACCGCATCGGAGATCGCAAGCCCCAACGATCCCGGGCTGGAAGGGTCCGCGATCGGTGAGGGCACGACTTGCGCGCCCCAGGTTTCCATCATGATCTTGCGGTACGGCTTGTGCTCGAAGCTCGACCGCACCATGTAGACCTTGCACTCGATGTCGAATTGGCGCGCCGCAAAACTCAGCGCGGTCCCCCACTGTCCCGCACCCGTTTCGGTCGTCAGTCGCGTAATGCCCGCTTCGTGGTTGTAATAGGCCTGCGGCACCGCAGTGTTGGGTTTGTGCGAACCAGCCGGCGACACCGATTCGTCCTTGAAATAGATACGCGCCGGTGTCCCGAGGGCGCGTTCGAGTTTCTCGGCGCGCACTAACGGCGTTGGTCGCCAGAGCCGATAAATGTCGAGCACCGCACCCGGAATATCGACGAATGGCGCAGTCGTCATTTCTTGTTCGATTAATGCCATCGGAAAGAGGGGCGCCAAATCGTCCGGCCCTACGGGTTCGCGAGTACCAGGATGCAGCGGCGGCTGCAGCGGCTCAGGAAGATCGGGGAGCGCGTTGTACCACGCGGTCGGAAGTTGATCATCACGCAGCACAAATCGCATGCATCCCCCTATGCGTTACCGGAATCCTCGCTCAGGTACTGGCTCGGCCAGTCCGGCGATGATGTGAGAGCGCTTCCACAGCTTGGCTGGGATCACCGCTGCGCACGAGGTACTCGCCCACCAACATTGCATCAAAACCCGCTTGTGCGACGGTCTGCGCATCGTCGACGGCGCGAATTGCGCTTTCGGCAACGGCAATCGTGCCCCCGGGTATCTGCGCCGCGAGCGCCACGGCACCATCGAGGTGTTCGGCAAAGGTATCGAGGTCACGCGCATTGACTCCGATGATTCCGACGCCAAGGTCAATCGCGCGCGCGAGTTCGGCTCCGGTGTGCACTTCGGTGAGGACTGCGAGTCCAAGGTCAATGGCACAGTCATGCAGATCGCGAACATGGTGATCGTCAGGCAGTGCGGCCAGAATCAACAACAACGCGTCGGCACCTAACGCGCGTGTCTCGAAGACCTGAATTTCGTCGATGATGAAGTCTTTCCGCAGCACGGGCAGCGAACAATGTGCGCGGGCTTGTACGAGGTCGTCGATCGTGCCACCGAAAAACGGTTGATCGGTCAGCACCGACAGGGCGGCTGCGCCCCCGGACGCATATTGACGCGCCAGCGCCACCGGATCGAGATCAGGAGCAAGGTCGCCCTTGGACGGCGAACGACGTTTGATTTCAGCAATCACCGCCAGTGTGCCGTCGGCGGGGCGCAACGCGTCCGCAAAGGGGCGCGTCACCGGCGCGTCGAGCGCGGCGCTACGCAACGTGGCGCGTACCGACGGGCGGTGCAACATCGTTACTTCATCGCGCTTGTTCGCCAGGATCGCATCGAGCACCCTCGGAGTTTACGGCGCTGCGTCGAACGCGAATGGCCTTTCGGCTGGCGTCAGCGCATCTCGGTATCGTCGATCCCGACCACGTGCGCCGTTGCTTCGTGGGCGTCCCAGCGAACCGATACCGCATCGCCCGGTTCCACCTCGCGGCGAATCATCGCCAACGCAATTGCGCCGGGCTCGCGTGTACTCACACTGGTGATACGCCCGACCTCGCGCTCGCCCGCAAATATTGCCGCACCAACGGGCGGGATACTCCGTGCAATATCGAGACGCCGTAGGAAGCGATTCACGTGGCCCCGGCTATCGATGCGACACACGAGCTCTTGGCCCAAGAAGCACCCTTTGGTGAAGCTGATCGCATCGGCCTCGAGGAACGCCTCCTGGGGAATGGTGTCCGAGTCGATGTCGACGCCGTCACGCGGCACGCCGTTGGCAATGCGGGCGTCCTCGCGTGCCCACCATCCCGCCGCTGGAATATCGATCGTTTCCCACCACGTCCTGATCGCCGCACGCGGTCCGATGAGCTCGTAACCGGGGAGCTCAGGCCAACGAGAGGGAACGATCCAGAGGTCATCGAGCACCACCGCACAGCTCGGGTCCTCGGGCAGTTCCGCACCGAGCGCCTGCGCGAGCACGGCACGACTCTTCGGTCCGCGGACTTCGAATCGAGCGAGTGCCTCACTGGCATCGGTAATGGTGACGTCGACACGAATTTTAAAGCGCGTGAGCGCCGCAATCAGCGCATCGGTGCGACCGAGCTCGACGTCGAGCCACACCACGTCGGGCGCGGCGATACGCGCGCGCATATCTACTTCGAGTTTGCCGGTCGGTTGCAGTAACAGCGTGTGCACTGCGGCCGGCGGCGTGGCGTGCAGGAGATCCTGCGAAACCAGCGCGTGCAAAAACGTACGCGCGTCGGCACCGCGAACTTCGACGATTCCGGCCGCACTGCGGTCGCACTTGGCCGCCTCATGAGCGAGTGCGGCGCGCTCTTTGGACACGTCGCCATACGCTCCCGGCAACACAATCCCGGCAATATCGACCGGTACTGCGTCACGTAGCGCAGCGTCGAGAGCGCTCGCGTTCATGCGCCGCCTGTTCGCATTCCGCGGGCTGCGGCTGCCGCAACCAATAGCGCCCGAGCTTTATTGCGACATTCAAGATCCTCTGCCGCAGGATCGGAGTCCGCGACGATGCCTGCACCGGCCTGCACACTGGCGGTCCCATTACGGAACAGCATCGTACGAATCGCAATGGCCGTATCGAGGTTGCCGGAGAAATCGAGATATCCGACGACGCCGGCGTACGGACCGCGTGCCACGGGCTCGAGCGCATCAATGATTTCCATGGCCCGCACCTTCGGAGCGCCGCTCACCGTGCCAGCGGGGAACGTGGCGCGCAACACGTCCACCAACGATGTGTCCGGCGCGAGCGCGCCCGAGACCTGGCTCGTGAGATGCATCACATGCGAGTAGCGCTCCAAGGTCATGAATTCGTCGACGCGCTCGGATCCGAACTCCACGACTCGCCCGAGGTCGTTGCGCGCCAGGTCGACGAGCATCACATGTTCGGCACGCTCTTTGGGATCTTCGGTGAGCTCGGCAGCCATGCGCCGATCGAGCATTTCGTTTGCCCCACGTCGGCGCGTACCCGCAATTGGCCGTGAAATCACTCGACCGTTGCGCACCTGCACCAGCGGTTCGGGCGACGATCCCGCAATCGCAAGATCGGGATGACGCAGGAAATACATATACGGAGATGGGTTCAACTGCCGCAATACGCGGTACACATCGAGTGGGTCGTAGCTGCCCTCGAGCGTGAACCGTTGTGCGAGCACGACCTGAAAGATGTCGCCGGCGAGGATGTGTTCGCGCGCAGCCGCGACTGCATCGGCGAACATTCCTCCTGCCATGCTCGACGTTGCCGGGGCGGGCTCGCGGTCCACGTCCGCGGGAGCAACTGCGGCCATAATTGGCAACGGCCGCTCGAGGTCCGCAACAGCCTGAGCCAGACGAGCACACGCGTTGTCGTACGCCGCGTCGAGTTCAGCGTCCGAGGCACCCGGAGCAACCAACACATTGTCGATGCACGTCACACACTGGCGAAGGTGATCGAACGCGACGACGATGCCCCCGACAAACAGCACGGCACGCGGAAGCTCCATTGGATCGGCTGGCGCGTCAGGCAACGCCTCAATTTCTCGCACGATGTCGTACGCAAGGGACCCCACGATGCCGCCATGGAACGGCGGAAGCTCCTCGAGTTCCGGCGCTCGCAATTGCGCAAGGAGCGCATCGACGGTCGCAAGAATGCCGCGATCGAGCGGGATTCCGTCGGGCAGAACCCCATCGACCGATACTGTTTCACCACGCGCCACGAGCGTCGCGCCCGCATCTCGCCCGACAAACGAAAAACGTCCCCAGCGCTCCGCGTGCTCTACGGATTCGAGGACATACCCGGGTGCAGCATTCGTGCCCGCGCCCACGAGCTTGATGAAGGCCGAAACTGGGGTTTCGGTATCAGCGAGCACACTGCACCACACGGGCACAACCCTGTAGGTCTGCGCCAATGCGCGAAACACATCGCGCGACAACCCCATGGCCCGCATGCTCACTGCACCCCCGGCGTCAGACCGCTCCCAAACGTGCGAGCAAAGCACGAGTGCGCGCCGGTGTGACACGCCCCGGCCCCCAGCTGTTCGACGGTGACCAGCACCGCGTCCATATCGCAGTCGTATGCGACGCGCCGCACGAATTGGCGATCCCCAGAGGTTTCCCCCTTGCACCACAACGCGTTGCGACTCCGGCTCCACAACCATGTGCGGCCCGATTCGAGCGTCGCGCGAAGTGCGTCGGCGTTCATCCACGCCACCATCAACACATCGCCCGTTCCCGCCTCTTGGACCACTGCGGCAATGAGCCCGCGGTCGTCATAGCGCACTGCGGCAAGTTCTTCCTCGGTGAACGGAATTGGTGTGAGTGCGGGGTCGGCCATTACCGGGGAGGCTACGCGACAACGCATCCGGCCTCTGGCGTTTTTGCGGATTCGGACAAAACCTGCCCGCCCGGGGCACGAACTGTCAGACTCCTGCGCCATGACCTCCAATGATCTCCCGGTCCCCCCGCGCGCGATACAACGTCCCGTTGAGCTGACAGCCCACGGAGAGGTCCGTCTCGATCCGTACTACTGGATGCGCGAACGCGACAACCCCGACGTCCTGGCGTACCTCGAAGCGGAGAACGCCTATCGCGAAGCACTAATGGCACCGCTCACGCCGCTCCAAGATGCGATCTTTCACGAGATCAAAGCGCGCGTCCAGGAAACCGATGCATCAGCACCAGTACCCAAGGGTCCCTACGAATATTTCTCCCGAACCGTCGAAGGACTCGAGTACGCAATGCACTGCCGTCGCCCGGTCGGCACGCCGGGGCTCCCCGATCCCGATGCGACCGCGGGCACTGCACCCGAAACCATCGTGCTCGACGAAAACGT
>JBMOIW010000092.1:0-7048 GCA_049317145.1 Acidimicrobiia bacterium | reverse complement strand
AAACGCATCAAAGCCGCATTGATGCGTGAAGCCATCGGCCATCGCTGGTTTCGACGGGATCCCGCAAAAGCAGCTACCGGCGCTCGCGCCCTCGGCGGGATGCTGCTGTTCGGTGGAACCGGCGTTGCATTTTTCCTTTCTCGCGTCGGAGTCCCCCTTCTGTTGCTCGTGCCATTGATCCCGGCGGGTCTTTTGCTTCTGATCCTGGCCCGCTACGTACCAGCCCGAACTCCGGTGGGAACGGCCACGTATCGACACGCGCTCGGCTTTCAAAGGTTCATTACCGAATCCGAGAAGTACCGCGCGCAATTCGCCGAGCGCGCCAACCTCTTCACCGAATATCTGCCCTATGCGGTCGTGTTTGGCGCGGCAACAAAATGGGCGAAAACATTTGACGATCTCGGACTTCCTCCACCCGACACGAGAAGTTGGTACTACTCCCCTAATCCCTTCGTGTTTGGTGCGTTTGCGGCCAGTCTGAACAGCTTCGCCGTCAGGAGCGCGGGAACGCTGACCTCGACCCCGGGCGGAAGTGGCGGGAGTGGATTTGGTGGTGGCGGGTTCTCGGGCGGTGGTGGCGGTGGTGGCGGCGGCGGCGGCTGGTAATCGCGCCTACGCAACTCCTGTGATTGCAGTTGCTTCTGCTCCACCCACGGGATGCTCGAACGTTTCAAACGTAACGAGCGTGCCCACCGCAATGGTCCGGGTCCCATCGGCGATTTGGGTGCAGTGAAATCGATACACCGCACCGTCGGCGTCGGCTTGCACTTCGCCGAGTCCGCGTGACTCATCAAACGCTATGACCCGACCACGCATCTACGGAACAATCTTTGCGATCGGAAGCTCAAGAATGCCGCTCGCGCCCGCATCTTTGAGTGCAGGAATCAGTGTGTTTACATCACGTTTAGCAACGACGGATTCAACCGCAAACGCGGTACCGCCCGAGAGCGCGGATACTGTCGGCGACTTCAGCGACGGGAGGAGCGCCAGCACTGCATCGAGATCGCCGGAGTCGACATTGCACTTGAGGAGCACCCGGCCGCGTGCGTCGAGCACTCCAAGCAGCAGCGTACGGATGTGCTCCATCGCTCGTCGCTTTTCGGGATCTGCAGCACTCGCCGGATTGGCGATGAGCTCGGTGTGAGAGATCAACAGTTCGTCGATGATGCGCAGCCCGGCCGCCCGCAGCGCCCGGCCGGTTTCGGTGATCTCAACAACTGCGTCGGCAATTTCGGGCACCTTGGCCTCAGTCGCGCCATAGGACAACGAGACTTCTGCCTCGACACCGATACGCTCGAAGTAACGCTGGGTGAGCCGCGGGTACTCGGTTTGCACGCGTACGCCCGCTGGCAACTCCGCGGCACGCTGCCACGGCGCGTCGGCCCCGACGGCAAGCACGACACGAATGGGGCGGGCTGATGACTTGGAATAGTGCAGTTCTGCCAGGCTCTCGACCGACGCGCCCAATTCTTCGATCCAGTCGCGCCCGGTAATCCCGAGATCGAACAAGCCTTCGGCGATGTAACGCGGTATTTCCTGGGGGCGAAGGACGAATACTTCGGCGATACGAGGGTCGTCGATCGACGCGCGATATTCGACGTCGGAGCCGCGCAGCACCTCAAGATCCGCATCGGCGAACAGCTGCAGCGTGGCGGCCTCGAGTGACCCTTTGGGAAGAACGACGCGCAGCATCACTCGCCCGCTTTGATCCACTCGATACTGGAATCCTTCGCATCTTCGAGGTGGCGAAGCAACGACACCATCGCCATTGCGCTTTCCATGGCCTCCGCGCCTTTATCGCCGACTGTCCCACCCGCAATGCGCGCAGTGGCCTGATCAAGCGATTCGGTCGTCAGCACACCAAAGATCACCGGCAGGTCACATTCGAGGGCAACCTGTTGCACACCGCGCGCGCACTCACCGGCGACGTAATCGAAGTGGGGCGTATCCCCCCGAATCACTGCGCCGAGGGTGACCACTGCGTCGAGATCGAGCTGCGCCAGTCGGCGCGCGATCAAGGGAATTTCGAATGCACCCGGCACCCACGCGATCACCAGATCCTGGAGCGCACCGCCGGCCTTTGTGAACGCTTCGGTGGCGCTGTCCAGAAGGGTTTGGGTGATGTCGTGGTTGTACTGCGCGACCACAACGCCAATCCGCATATCGGTAGCGTCCAAGTGGGTTGCGCCACGATAGGTACCCATCACAACTCCTCGTTATCGCCGGGCAGCAGGTGTCCGAGTTTCTCACGTTTGGTGCGCAAGTACTGCTCGTTTTCGGGGTTCGGTGTGATCGCAAGTGGTACCCGATCAACGACTTCGAGGCCGTACCCTTCGAGCCCGCCGTACTTGGCGGGGTTGTTGGTCATGAGGCGCATTGTGGTGACGCCAAGATCGACGAGGATCTGGGCACCGATGCCGTACTCGCGTGAGTCGATTGGCAACCCCAGATCTTGGTTGGCCTCCACGGTGTCGCGGCCTTGCTCTTGCAGTGCATAAGCCCGCAGTTTGTGCCCGAGCCCGATCCCGCGACCTTCGTGTCCGCGCAAGTACACAACAACGCCCTGTCCGGGTTGCGCGATGTGCGCCAATGCGGCATCCAGCTGCGGACCACAGTCGCAACGCAACGAGCCGAACACATCACCGGTAAGACACTCCGAGTGCACCCGTACAAGTACGTCCGACTTTCCGGCGACATCACCAAAAACAAACGCGATGTGTTCGGTACCGTCGAGCTCGGAGCGATATACGAATGCATGAAAGTCGCCATGGTCGGTTGGGATCCGCGCCTCGGCAACACGCTGTACGAGTTTCTCGCGGGTGCGTCGATACCGAATGAGATCGGCAATCGTGATGATGCACAGGTCGTGCGTTTTCGCGAACGCTTCGAGTGCGGGTCGGCGGGCCATCGAGCCGTCATCGTTGACGATTTCGCCAATGACCCCCGCCGGAGTACGGCCTGCGAGACGAGCCAGGTCCACCGCCGCTTCCGTGTGCCCCGCGCGCTTGAGCACACCGCCGTCGCGGTATCGCAACGGAAAGATATGTCCGGGACGCGCCAAGTCTTCGGGCTGCGCAGTGGGATTCAGCAACGCTCGAATGGTCTGCACTCGGTCCGCCGCGGAAATCCCGGTGGTCACGCCGGCTGCGGCATCGACCGACACGGTAAAGGCGGTGCGTTGGCTTTCGGTATTTCCCGACACCATGAGCGGGAGCTGTAAGCGGTCGAGTTTCGCGCCGAGCATCGGCATGCAGACCACACCACTGGTGTGACGGATCATGAACGCCATTTGTTCCACCGTGATGGTGTCGGCTGCCGCAATGAGGTCGCCCTCGTTTTCGCGATCCTCGTCATCGACGACAACCAGCATTTCGCCGCGCGCCATCGCTGCCAGCGCGGTCTCGATGGTGGCAAATGTCATCCTCGCTCCTCCATGAGGCGCTCGACATAGCGAGCGAATACGTCGACCTCGATGTTCATGTGGGCCCCGATCTCTGCAGTTCCCAACGTGGTTACCGCCAACGTGTGCGGAATACATGCCACATCGAGCGATTCCGCCGTATGCGATGCAACCGTGAGCGAAACGCCGTTCAGGGTGACGGAGCCTTTCTCGACGATGTACCGCATCAACGATCGTGGGGGTGTCAGCGTGAGCCGCCGTGACCCGTCGGGCAGGTCCGCCCGGCCGCTGAGCTCCGCGACACCATCCACGTGGCCTTGCACTAAGTGGCCACCGAGGCGATCAGCCAACCGAACCGGGCGCTCGAGGTTGACCGGAGCACCCGGGACAAGGTCCCCCAGCGCAGTGCGGTTCATCGTTTCGATCTGCGCATCGGTGGACCACTCGGCGTCGGTGTAGTCGACAACGGTGAGGCACACGCCATTCACTGCGATCGATGCGCCAAGGGTTACATCTTCAAGCACGGTCTTGGCGGCAATGGTGATACGTGCACCCCCCTCCACATGATCAATCGCCACAATGTGGCCGAGCTCTTCGACAATTCCGGTAAACACCTCAACGACTCCTCTCGTAGGTCACCCGTAGATCTGGACCAAGCAACACAACATCGGTGCGCGTCCATTCGGGGGCCGCGCTGATGATTGCGGGGCCGGCAATATCAGCCACCGCCCGTCCGTCGGCACCAAGCAATCGGGGCGCCACATACGTGATGGCACAGTCGAGGCGCTCGGCACGCAGGAATCCGCCCACCAACGTTGCGCCACCTTCCACTAAACACTGCACCACGCCACGCGCATCCAAATCCGCGATCACTGCGCGAAGATCCAACGCCTCATTCGTCCGTGGCACCACGACAACCTCGGCACCGACGGACTTCCAGGGCGACGCATCTACATCGCCGGAGGTGTACACAATTGTTGGGGCTGCGTCGTCAAAGATTCGGCGATCGATCGGCACCCGGCCGCGCGCGTCGCACACCACCCGCACCGGAGGCAGCCCGTCGAATTCCGACACATCGCGTACCGTGCCGTGGGGATCATCGGCGAGGATGGTCCCGCTGCCGAACACGATTGCTTGGCTCGCAGCGCGCACGCGGTGAGCATCAGCGCGTGCTTCGGTACTCGTAATCCATTTCGATGCACCCGAGGCGGTTGCGGTACGCCCGTCGAGACTCATTGCACATTTCCAGACAACGTACGGTCGGCCCGTCGTACGGTGATGCACATACGAACGCAACTGTTGCAAAACCGCGGCGGCCTGAATCCCGACCTCAACCACAATGCCTGCGGCACGAAGGCGCGCAATACCGCGGCCAGAAACGCGAGTATCGGGATCTTCGATGGCGACCACGACGTTGGCGACTCCCGCCGCAATGAGCGCGTCGGCGCACGGGCCAGTGCGTCCGTCATGTGCGCAGGGTTCGAGCGTCACCACTGCCGTTGCGCCGCGCGAGCGTTCACCCGCCTGCTGCAGGGCCAGGACTTCTGCGTGGGGGCCGCCGGGCGCGCTCGTTGCGCCCTCCCCGACCGTCTCGCCCGTTGGCGTAACGATGACGCAACCGACCCAAGGATTCGGAGGTGCGTGAAAGCGCGCGGTCTCGCCGAGGGCAATCGCTCGCAGCATTGCTCGGTTGTCATCGCGCACCAAAGGACTCCTCGTCGACCTCGGGGCGCGAATGGCTTGCCTCGGCGCGCGCCGAGACGTGACCCTCTCCCATCCGGACTTTCACCGTCGGCTCCGGGTGTGCCCAATGCGGGCCGGCCGGATCAACCGCACGACTGGCGGTCGTGGGCTCGCGGGCTGCACGGAAGCGTTGTCTCTCGCCGCCGTCCCACCGCCGGTCGGGACTTGCACCCAACCCCGAGGGTTTGACGCAGTGTATCCGCCGCGACGCGCCGTTCCCGAGCGCGGACCAAAGTTCGATTGCCTGGAGCCGGGGTCTAGTTGGCGGCGCGCCGGTCGATCTCGTACGCCGAGCGCCCATGACGCTTGGCGTAGCTCTTCATCTCACTTGCCAACACCGATGCTTCCCACTGCGTGTTGATCTCGCGGATATCGGTGCTCGCCACGCCAATGGCGATCGAAACGAAACCGTGCTTTCGATGCTCGCCTTGCCGATCCGTGGTTTCGATAAAGCCGCGCACTCGATCCTCGGGATCGTAGAGATCCAAGATTCCGGTATCGAAACGCTCGACAATTGTCCGACAGACGTGCTCGGCGACGGTGGGGTGCAGCACCATCACGAAGTCGTCGCCCCCGACGTGTCCGAGGAAGCTCGGTTCCGAAGGGCTTTCGCCCATCGCTTCGGAAAGCACCCGAGCCGTGAATTTGATCACTTCATCGCCGCGTAGGAATCCGTAATAGTCGTTGAACGACTTGAAGTCATTCAGATCGAAATACAACACCGCAAACTGTGCGTTGGGAGAATTCACCAGCCGCTCGAGCTCCGACGAAATCCGGAAGTTTCCGGGGAGACGCGTCAGCGGCGAAACGTCGCGCATCTGCGTCGAACGCCGCAATACGCCGCGCACCCGAGCGATCAGCTCAGCGGGCTCAAACGGTTTTACGATGTAGTCATCCGCGCCGGCACCAAAGCCGGTGAGTTTGTCGGACGCCACACTCTTTGCGGTCAGCATGATGATCGCCGAGTTCTGGGTGCGCGGATCGTTGCGGATGGCCTCACACGCTTGAAAACCATCCATTATCGGCATGACGACATCGAGGATGACAAGGTCCGGCTGGATACGCGTGGCGAGTTCGACTGCTTGACGACCATCGTGCGCCACATGCACGTCATATCCCTCAAGCGACAGGTTGATTTCGACCGCGGTAGCGACGTCGAAGTCATCATCGGCAATCACAATTGTTTCAGCCATTGCGGTTCGCTCCTGCCAATCGGGCACGCGTTCCAATCGCACGTAGCTCTTCGACTCGCGCCGCTGGATCCGGCGCATGGAACACCGATGTTCCGGCAACCAGAATGTCGACCCCGGAAGCCGCCGAGGCCACCGCGGTCTCCGGCGTTATGCCACCGTCGATTTCGATGAGCACCCCGAGCCCACACGCGTCGATTTCCGCGCGCGCCACGCGAACCTTTTCGAGCACCTCGGGGATAAAGCCTTGACCACCGAACCCCGGGTGCACGCTCATGATCAGCAAGGTGTCAATCTCGTGAAGATACGGCATTACTGCATCTATCGGAGTGTCGGGATTCAAGGTGAGTCCTACGTCGACGCCGTGCGAGCGTATGCGGTCGAACAACGGCCGCGGATCGCCCAGCTCGATGTGCACCGTGATTCCATTTGCGCCGGAGTTCACGAATGCATCCAGCAATTCCCCGGGATTATCCAGCATCAAATGACAATCGAAGTACAACACCGTATGTGGACGAAGTGCAGCAATCACCGGTGGCCCGAAAGAGAGATTGGGAACGAAATGGCCGTCCATCGCGTCGACATGGAGTCGATCCGCCACCGCCTCGACGCGGGCCACGGACGCAGCAAGCTGGGAAAAGTCCGCAGCGAGAATCGACGGAGCTACAAGCACGTTGCGCAGGCTAGCGGCCCGACGAGGTTCCTTTGAACCGTT
>JBMOIW010000091.1:0-7063 GCA_049317145.1 Acidimicrobiia bacterium | reverse complement strand
GCCACCGCCACCGCCACCGCCACCGCCACCGCCACCGCCACCGCCACCGCCACCAGATGGTGCAGCAGCTGATGTGCTCGCTGCCGCTTTTGCTTGTCGCTTGTTTGCAGAATTAAATCTTCCGCCGAAGGAGTTGTTCTTCAGCGAAAGCATGTTTGCACCGTTTGACACAGATCTTGTTGGTGCGCCGGTGATGTAGCGCGACGACCCCTCGAGTGCATCAATGCCTTCCGCGAACGGAATCAGTTTCATCAACGTGAACGGTGCGAGCGCCGCAACGCAGAACAGCACGCCACCCCACAAATAGACACGCGTGTTGTTGTCAAACTCGGCCTGTACCAAAGCAGACTGATCACCGTTGTTGGTCACCCCCGGAGCCAAGGTGGTGCTCGGCGCTGTTGGCAATTCGGGGGCGGGGCGCGCACCCGCGGCCGCGCTGAGTGCAAGCACTCCGATTGCGCTACTCGCAGCAACCAGTCCGAGAATCGCAAACATTCTCCGCGGAGCCATTACGCGCCCTTTGTTTTGTCGAGGAGTTCGAGCGCAAGCGCCAAGATCCCAACCACTACGACTTTGCCGATGATGAACGCAAAGCTCAACTCGACCACCCGCTTAAACCACTTCGCAGTTCCCGACCAGATCAACCCAACCGCAGTCATCGGGATAAACAACATCGTCGACGCAATCACAATGTCGCCTACAACAAAGACGATGAAAAGCAACACGGCACCAATCGTTGCGCCAAGAAACGCTACGAGCTGGATTGCTCCCTGCATCTGCGTGGCCCAAAAATTTGTTCCATCTTGCAGGGTCATAAACCCTTTAAGGTGATCCATAAGACCCGTGTTATTGACGATAAACGTCACCATGCCGTCACGGACTCCGACACCCGCGGCGATCATGAATAACCCGATAGTGCTGACGATCCACACCACCGGAAGGCGCAGCAGCATCTTGCCGAGATCAGCCAGCGAAAGCTTGAGCAGTGCACTGATAACCGCAATCGTGAAAATTACGAAGGCCATCAAGAGCGAAATAAGAACAATCGTCTTTGCAGTCATCGTGTTCTTGATACTGGCCATGTTTTGTCCGGACTTCACGCCGGTGCACGCATCATTTGTGGCTACGTTCACCCCGGCCTTGCCACAGTCCTTGTCGTATCCCATTGCCCATGGGATGGTCTTATCCATGATCCATCGGAACGTCGGAAGTACGACATTCGTCACAATCTTGCCAATCACATCCGCAACGAACTTAAAGACGCTGATGACAAGGCCCAGAAAACCCCGACAAATCCCTTGCAAGACGCCACCGACGTCAACGCTCAAAAACCCCGCACCTATGTTGACTTCGCCGATGCCGTTGCACATCTCATCTTTTGCGGCGTTCAAGTCATCAAAAATGTTTGGATCAACTGCTCGCGAAATACCACGCGCCTCGGGTCGCGCATTCACCGCCCGCACCGCAGTTGCCGCTTCTCGACTCGGCACACCCGCCGCGCCCAATCGAACAACCCCGCCATGAGCAACCAGTCCCGCAGAACGGGAGCTCAACAAGGCCTGACTCGAACGTGCCGGAGCCGCATCCGCGCGATTGTGATCCATCATGAACGTGGAAGCAGCTACTACCGCCACAACCAAGAGGGCACTGACCAGTAACTTCAACAGGCGATTCATTTGCCACCCTGCTTTGCTTTGTAACGAAACGGCGTAAATGCACTGGCATGGTCGATAAACGGAGTAGCAGGGGTTGGTTGTGCCCGCGTGATCGCAGGGCCTGCGTCGTCGAGAACCTTTGACGAAGCAACAAACCAATCGCCGTTCGTCCATTCCAACTCATAGCTCGTGACAATGAATACTGATGTTGGCGGCGCCGTCAACGCGGATTCGTTCGCGCCGCCGAGCTCGATTGCGATATAGGAATAGGACCAAACGTCAATTCGGGCTCGATCGCCATAGAACGAAATGACTCGAGTGCCAATCGGGACGCTGCGCACGAGCCCCCGGCCGTCCGGGTTCTTGCTTCCCGCAAGCGCCATCGCCTGGCGGATCCCACTGATCGAGGTCATCATCGAGGCCTCAACCGCGTCCGCAGACGCTGGCATGGCAATGCGGCGTGCTGCAGCGCGTGACTCGGCTTCGGTGCGAAAAACCATTTCGGTCATCATTGCGGTGTAGGAAGCAGCCGCAGCGACTGCGCCATCCTGATTGTGCAGATATCCAACGGGAACCATGCCGTCGAAGAGCGTTGGGCCAGCATTCACGGGTTGCGCGGGACTCGCAGCCGAGGTCGCAGTAGTTGGTGAAACTCGAGTGGCGTGCGAACGAGTGAGGTTCGCGAGAAATAATCCGCCGACAAGCCCAACAATTAACGCGCTGAAGCCCGCAAGGACACAAAGTCGTTGCGTAATGCGTGATTCGGGTTCAGGACCGCGGGTACGTGACGGATCGCCATTTCGGTGAAGGAGCGTAATAGTCACTTACCGTCTCCCTGAGTTGAAGGGACATACTGGAACGGAGTGAAAGCGCCGAGATCACGAGCAAAATTTTCGGCATCGCTTGGGGCCTTCGACGTTGTCGCAGCCGATGGACCTTCCGCGCTGCGCAATCCAGCAAGCTTCCAGTCGTTGTCTGCTCGCACCAGGTCAACGGATATCGTGGCGTACGCCGCTTCGGTCGGAGTCGGAATGATTCCTGCTGCGGTTTGAACACCACTCGGCTTTGCCAACATCACCATCGTCCATACTTCGATCGATGCTTGTGATTTGCTCGCCATTACGATCCGGGTACCAAGGGGTACGGAACGAACCGTGGTGCCAGCCTCACTGTTGAGCTGGAGGCGAAGGGTCGGGAGTGCATTCATCGTTGCGCTCAGACCGGCTGACGTGGTCATTGACATCAACGATGTTCGTGCTGTCGCATCAGGACGAACCGTGAGGGACACGACCTGGTCGACGTACGCGCCTGCGGCGGCAATTGCTCCCGAGGTTCCTGCGTAGAACCCCGACGGTACGCCGCCGACGTAACGCAAGGGTCCGGGATTGCTTTCGGTTGCCAACGCAACCTCTTTGGCCGGTCCTTGTACGACTTCTTTCGCAGCCGACGAAGAGCTACCGCTCTGCATCGTGAAGAATCCAGCCAGACCACCAACCACCAACGCCACCCCTACAACGACGGCCAAGACCACGCGCATGTCCGGCCCGCCACTTGCGTGGCGAACCGGACGCCGGGTGGTCCCTCGGCTCCTCGAACGGGTGCGCGTCGATGCAGTCACGTCAGTTACTGACTGACCTGTCCACCGAGACCGAACGCCCAGTTAATGAGCACCGGACCGGCACCGATGAGAATTGCTGCAGCAATGGCAATCAGCACGCCGCGCTTGCCGGCAGTTGCTTGCTGGCTGTTTTGACTGTTGGCACCGAACGCCCAAATCACTGCGGAGATCACGACGGCCGCACCAGCGAGGAGGAGGCCCCAACCCCGAAGACCGCTGATCACACTGTTGAGCTGCTGGGAGCCAGGAATCTTGGTGGCGTCCTGACCCGGGTTTGTAATCTGAGCCAAGAGGGCTCCGAGCCGGTAAATCATTCTGTTGCTCCTTAAATGTCCCGTTCGAGGGGGTTTAGTGGTTGCGCTTCATGCGCCTTATGTCGCATCATACGGATGCATTCGCTAATTCGCAATTCACATTTGCGAATTTCGTGCACGAGATCCGGAAAACCGACGACACAGGCATATGGTGCGAATCACAACAACATGGGTCGGCCGACCTATCGACTGGTGCCAAATCTGGGCCGAGCGATGAGCTGGCGCCGATCCGCAGTGATCTTGGGGATAGTGGCGTTTGCCGGTCTTTGCGCGCTCCTTGCGAATCGTCAAATGTCGTCGCAGCCCTCGGCGAAGCCGCCCGTCCCAACGACCGCCCGGATCGTTGGTCGCACCAACACGCCTCCGCCAACGGCACCGGCGCTCACCCCGGAACAGATCAACCGAGTTGCACTACTGGGCGCTTCGGTCAGCGAGGGTCCGGGGGTTGCCATCGAGGGTGACTTCAGTTCTGCGTCCGCACCCTCCGCAAAATCCGTCGGTGTCCTCGGCGCGCTTCCCCGGGATTGGATCAATGCATACCTCACTGCAGCCGACGTCGCCGACGCCATGGGAACGCCACTCGCGGACCGGGGCGCAGCGCTGCAAGTAAACGTCTCCCCGGACATCTACTCCCGCTGGGTGCAAACACTGACATCGCGCAAGAGCGCCGGTGTATTCACCGCAACGCGTCAATACCTTGTGAGCCCCGAACGCGCAACGTCGGGTGAACTCTCGTTCGTTGCGATCGGAACCTACAAAGTAGGGCAAACACCTGCGCCCACATACGTAGTACACACCACCGCGAGTCGACTGCGGGACAAATGGGTGGTCACCGCAATCGAGTTCACCGAAGTGGCCGGGAGGATCTGAGATGCCCGCACCGGTTGCCGCAGCAGCAGCGTTCGCAAAAAAGAAGGCATTAGCGAAGCTCGTCAAGGTGGGTGTAAGCCTGTCTGTTGGCGGACTCTTTGCGCTCCTTGCGTTTTTCGGCGCCGTTTCTGAGTCTGCGAACGCTGCGTGTCAGGGTTACTGGGCATCACCGCCGCCGGCGTACCGACTCCCCGGAGACGGCACCGCGTCCGCAGATCCCGATCCCGTCACGCTCGAAAAGTTCATGTGGGCCAAGCGCGAAGTGGAGTCGGGCAACAACTACCAGGCAACCATCAAACCGCGCCCGGGCGTCAAGACCGCGACTGCATCGGGTGCGTATCAATACATTGATTCCACCTGGACTGCACCCGCCCACAAAGAAATCTGGAGTAAATACGGCGACTACCCGCGCGCCTACCTTGCGCCACCCGCAGTACAAGACGAAGTCGCACGCTTTGACTTTGTGAACGCGTGGCGCACCTACGGCAACTGGTTTCAAGTTGCAATGGTGCATTACATGCCGGCCTGGGTTCCGGATCCGAATAAGTGGGACATCGTTCCCGCGCCGGAGTACGGCAACACCCTGACCCTGCGTCAATACGCCGAAAAGGTGCTCAAGGTTGCCGGGATCGAAAGCGACGCCCCCGCCGAAACGGACCTGCGCTCGGTGATGTGCCGCGGAGCAAGTCAATATCCGTATGCCGGCGACGGAACTGCGGGTTCCGTAGCGGTCGCCGCAGCCACGAAATACATCGGTGTGGGTTACAAGTACGCCGGCGGCCAAGTACCGGGCTCACAGTGGCGCGGCATGGACTGCTCTGGATTCATGCATGCGGCATACCGCGACATCGGCATCAAAATCGGCACCTGGTCGGGTTCACAAATCAACGATGGCATCAACATTGGAACCGATCTGAACTACGCCAAACCGGGGGATCTCATTGTCACCGGAACACCCCCGAAAGATACGAAGCACGTCCAGATGTACGTCGGGAAAATCGACGGAAAACACGTGACGATCGAGTCGGCGGGAGCCGGAGACAAGTGCACCGGTGATGCACCGCTCTACGGGGCAATCAAAGGCTGTGCCGGAATTGCGCCACCGAGCCCGTATCACGATACGCGCGCCATTCTCGGGATTCGTCGTATCGTCTGTTCCGTCGACGCCAACGGCAATCCCGTTCCGTGTGGTGCAACAAGCACCGCACTGTAAGTCGGGGCGCTGCGTCCCAGGCGATTACCCCGTCACGTCGACGAGGATTAACGCTCGGGATTGATGTCGACCCCGCACTCCTGTTGCACGTACTTTTGTACCTCAGGCCGTGCTTTTTCGCTGGCTTTGTAGGTTGCGCTCTTTGCAACCTTTGTATTCACTTTCGTGATTGCATCGAGCGTTGTCGCGTTCTCGAGCTCGGATGCATATGTTGCGTTGCCGGTCGCAAGTGCTTCCGCTTTGCTGCGAATTGTGTCGGGCGCAACGCTCGCGAGTTGGGCGAACGCACTTGCCCGTTGTTGGATGCTATCCCGGTATATCGAGACTTTCGTTGCTTCGGTTGTGGCTGCATTGATGCGCTCATTCGCGTCCTTGATCGTCGGAATCGCGGCTGCTTGTTTGGCGGCATCGCAAAAGGTTCCGGTACCTACTGGCGAACTCGAGCCCGCGGTTGCGTTCGTCACGGTTTTCGCAGTCCAGAGTTGGAACGCGTTGTTGGTACCCGTCGGTGCCACCGTGATGTCCCACACCACCGCTTTGCCTGAGGAACCCTCGCGCTTCCAGGTCAGATCCGCGCGAACAACTTGTCGATTCCGCTCGGCGGGCGCGTTGGTAATGAGCCGCGGGTTGGCGAGCGTGACGGTAAAGGGCTTGGCGCCAGCGGAGGTCTTGCCGGCTCGGGCTTCGAGCGCTTGGTACTGGGGGCCGTCAAGCGACATTGTTTCGCCGAGATCGTCGAGATTGCCGCTACCCTCGAACACTCCCCACGCGGTCAACGCATTTTGAGCGGCGACGACGCGGGGATCATCGATGGCGAGTGGGCTGAGGGTGTCGTTCCCAACCTTGGTGGTACCAGCAGGAGATGGCGATGAACCGCCCCGCCCCGTCAGCACCACGATCAACACGATCAACAACACGACGGCACCCGCTGCGGATGCAATGGGGATCCACGGGATCTGTCGGCGTTCGGAGGGCTCGGATTCTTCCCAATCTTGCTGATCGAGTTCGTCATCGTCGGAGGTCACGCTCTGCACATAGGGCATTGCTCCTCCTTAGCCAGCTTGAGGCGACGCACTCGACGACGCCGATATCTCCATGTCTTTTAGCCCGAGCACCGAAAACACCCCGAACTGCACACTGCGGCGCAGCGTGACCGTCACGGTATTCGGGGCATTCGGATCGGTTCCGGTAACGGTAATCGCTGCGGTGACACAGTTGCGCGCGGTCAACGAACCGCATACTTTAAGACCCCGCTCGTCGAGATCCGCCTCCAGGCGATCCCCGCCCCTGACTTCGGCGTCACCCGTCGTGAGCCGAAGCGCTCCGGATTCTAAGTACGCATCGGTATCGACGGCCTGCGCGCCGGCCGCGGCGGAAGCATCGGCGAGCGCCG
>JBMOIW010000090.1:0-7091 GCA_049317145.1 Acidimicrobiia bacterium | reverse complement strand
CCGCCGACGACGACTACGGTCCCGCCGACGACGACCACGGTCCCGCCGACGACGACCACGGTCCCGCCGAGTGGTTTCGTGGTGCGTAATGCAACGAACACCGGTGTACCGGCAGGCACGGTTCTCACGCCGGCGAGCGACATCACCGTGACGGTTGATGGGACAGTCCTCAGTGGTCTGGACATCAATGGGTGTGTCACGGTGAAGGCGAAGAACGTCACAATCAAGAGCAGCCGCGTGCGGTGCGATGGGTACTACCCGATTCGTGCGGATGGGGGATTCAACACGCTGATCCAAGACGTCACGATTGACGGAAAGGGATCGTCAACCCCCACGGCGGTGTACGGCGACAACTACACCGTGCTTCGTGCCAACATCTTCGGAGTTGGTGACGGTCCGCGAGCCGGAAGCAACGTAACGGTTCAGGATTCCTACATCCATGACCTTGTTGTTGCGAACGGCAGCCACAACGACGGAATTCAGTCCACGGGTGGATCGAACATTGTGATCCGTGGCAACAACATCCAGCACCCGAATCAGGGCAATGCAACGCTGATGTTGACGCCAACCTTTGGTCCCTTGAGCAACGTCGTGGTAGAGAACAATCTGCTCAATGGTGGGTCGTTTACGGTCCACGCAGGAGGCGATCCGACCGAAGCCGCGACGACCAATGTCGTGTTCCGTAACAATCGCTTCGGGCGGGATTACATCTACGGTATTAAGTCCTTCGGAGTTGGTGCCATCGCCTGGACGAATAACACCTGGTACGACAACGGTGTGATCATCCCGTAGTTCGCGGATGACGTGATCGGCTGGGGCGCCCTTCGGGGCGCTCCAATCGCGTTCACTCCCGAAGTCGTGTTTGCGGTCGGCGCCATCGTTGTGGTTGGAACCATCGCTACGGTCGGAACCACGCAGTGCGCCGCGGCGTCCCGCATGCAATGAGTTCACCAACGGTGCAGGCACGCAGGTTGCTTGGGCGTAGCTTGGTGAAGATCGCATGAACCATGCGACCGCGATCGAGCGTGGTCGACGGTGTTGGACTGATGGGATCTGGTACCAGTCCGTCGTGCAGCAGCACGATATTGCCGGGAGCGATGCGCGTGGTAATCCGCCGCGCTATCTCTGCCTCGCCGATCGGCAACCAGTCGTCACACTCTTGGTTCCACACGACCACGCTCAGCCCGGCGCGTCGGACGGCAAAATACGACCGAAACGATTGCGCTCCAAACGGCGGACGGAACCACTCCACCGGTACTTGTGCAATGTCTTCGAGTGCGCGTCGCGCTGTGCGCAGGTGCGCACTCACGGCGCTCGCGGGGATGGTGGTGAGGCGTGTGTGATCGAAACCGTGCAGCGCAATTTCGTGGCCCTGGGACGCAATTCGGCGAACGAGTTCGGGATGGGAGCGGGCGCGATTCGCGAGCAGAAAAAACGTCGCAGAGACTGCATGTTGGGCGAGCGCGTCTAAGACGCGAGGCGTGGCCTCGGGATCAGGACCGTCGTCAAAGGTCACGGCGAAGCGCGGCTGTTCGGTTGCAACGCTTCCGATAGATCCGGCGTGACCCAACATCCTGTCGGCGACTCGGCGTGCCCGTGTTCGATTGCGCGCGGAGAGCGAACGGCGTACTCGCCAAGCCAATGCGGTATCCCACGATCGATCGGGAGCGACGTTCACGCAGCGGTTATCACCGATTCTTGCCCGGGCAAAACGTGGATTACGCACGCTCGAACGCGGGTACCCAACGTTGGCGCGCTTCGACACGACTGTGAGGTCATTATGGATTTCTGGGATTCGCTCGCCGTACTGAGTCGCCGATGGTGGATAGTTGTACTGGGCATCGTTGTCACCGTTGCAGTGGCATTGATTGTGTTCGGTGCCATATCGCCGACCTACCGAGCGGACGGAACCGTGGTCTTTTATGCACCGGGCAAGTTGCAACTTGCTGACCCGAATGCAGCTCCGCAGCGCGCCAACCCGTTTCTCGGGTTTGACGGCAGCGTCACGGTCACTTCAGAAATCACGGCGCGTGCGGCAACGGCACCCAACGTGATGCAAACAGTGACCGGCGTAAGCCCGGGATCGTCGTTCACCGCGGAGCCTGACATCAGCGCGCGAGGACCAATCCTGCAACTGTCGGCGAGCGCGCCAACGCGGGTGGCGGCGGTCGACACGCTGGGGCGTGGCATTGCAACGATGAACCAGACGCTCAATGACCAGCAACAGGCGGTAGGAGCCAGCCAGGACACGTGGGTTCGTATGGCGGTGCTGCGCTCGGACAAGGCCGCAACGCCAGTGAGCGGCAGTCGGTGGCGGGCCGCGCTTGGCATCGTGCTGGTTGGGATCGGGTGCACGCTGATGGCAGCGTTTGGGGTGGATGCACTGGCGCGAGCTCGAGCTCGTCGCCGAGAGCCCCGGCCCTCACCGGTGATGGCTCCAGCCCGAGTGGCCGGCCAGCCAACGCGCGCGTCGTGATCCCGCTCCGAAGCATTCCCAAGCCCGTGTCGCCGCGGGAGCATGTCGCCGTCCTGGTAGGCGTGTTCCTCGCCTGCGCCCTCCTTATCCCGGCGCGCATGGTCATTGGTCCGCTTGGGGCATTTGGTACGCCCGCAGCAATTGTGGGCTGCATCGCGCTCGGTGTTTGGGGGGTGAGTCGCATGCACCCGAGCGCGGGTGCGGCATTCGGTCCACAACCGATTCGCGTTGCACTCTGGGTGTACGCCGGTGCTGCGATCGCCTCGTATGTAGCTGCAGTGTCCGGAGTCTTGCCGGCGGATGCACTTCGCGGCGCGGACCGCTCACTGCTCCAGCTCGCAGCAATGAGCGGAGTGGCCTTGCTTTTGGTCGATGGTCTGCACACCGTGCGGGGAGTGATTCGGGTGCTGCAAGTGTTGGTGGCCTGTACCGCTGTCGCCGCCGCCATCGGGTTGGCCGAGTATTTTCTCGGCTTCAACGCCGGTCGGTACTACGCACAGATTCCCGGCTTGCGCGCGACGGGCGATCTTGCACTCATTGGCGCACGTTCCGCACTTCCTCGGGTCGCCGGAACTGCAACCCACCCGATTGAGTTCGGAGTTGTGTGCGCCCTAGTGCTGCCGATTGCGCTGCACCTCGCGCGGCGAAATCCTCGAAACGTATTGCCGTGGATTGCGGTTGCCACAATTGCGAGCGCACTTCCAACATCTATTTCACGATCCGCAATTCTTGCGTTGATCATCGGCTGTGGGGTGTATGTCGCCGTCTGGCCGATGCGGCAACGCTTGCTTGCCGTCGCGTGTTTGCCATTGGTGCTCGTCCCCGGTCGTGCCCTGATGCCCGGGATACTCGGGACAATTCTCAAGTTATTTCTGAATTTTGGAAGCGATCCAAGTGTGGCGGCCCGCACCGTTGATTACGCCACGGTGGGTGCGGTGGTGGCATCACATCCGGTGGTTGGAGTGGGGTACGGCACGTACTTTCCACCCCGGGCTCCGATCCTCGACAACCAGTACCTCGGACAACTGGCGGAGACCGGTGTGCTCGGCCTGGTTGCACTCATAGGACTTTGTGTTGTTGCCCTTGGCGCGGCGCGTGGCGTGCGCCGCCGCAGCGTGGATCCCGAAATTCGGGACTGTGCACAAGCGCTCTTTGCCTGTGTCGCTGCGGCCGTAGTGACCTTCGCAACGTTCGACTTCTTCGCATTTGCGCTTGGCACTGCAGTGTTCTTTGTCGTCCTCGGGTGCATCGGTGCGTTGTGGCGATTGAGCGGAGGGTCAGCCGCATGGTCCGGGGGAAGACAGCACATTGCGTCGGTGTAATCGATGGGTTGCCCCGGGCATTGCTGAACAGCAATGCGGGCGGCGATCGAGGAGACCACCGTGCGTCGATTTGCCTTGTTGGCGGCAACGGGCGCGCTCCTTATGGCATGCACCGCACCTCCCACTTCTCCTATTCCCCCAAAACGAGTATCGAATGACGTTGAAGTGCGTACGGCAGGAACCGTGATTCACGACGTGCGAATTGAGGGCTCGGTAGATGTGTACGCGCCGAATGTCACGATTCGACGCGTGCGGATTACCTGCGGGGCGTACTGGTGCATCCGCCAACATGAAGGCGCCTCAGGCTTGCTCGTTGAGGATGCGGACATCGGACCGGAGCAGACCCGCTCCGAAGCAGATGGAATCTGGGCGGAGTCCTTTACCGGACGAAGACTCAATATTCACAACGTGAGCGATGGCATCAAAGCGTGGTCACACGTCTATGTCGCGGAGTCGCATATCCACGCGTTGTCGATGGGTGTATCTGATCATTCGGATGGCGTACAGGTGCAGGGAGGTTCGGACATCGTCCTGGAACGCAACGACATCGAGGCGGGCACCAATGCCGCAGTGTTTCTCTCGTCCGATCAAAGTGCTGTGACGGACGTTGTCATCCGGGACAATCGCTTGAGCAATGGAACGTTCACGATGCTGGTGCGCACCGGCCCATACGGCCCGCCGCGCCGAGTGCAGGTGGAACGGAATCGATTCGCGGGCCGCGCGAAATATGGCCCGTTCTCCAGTGATATTGGAGTCGCCATGGTGGGAAATGTTCAAGAAGCAACGGGACACCCCGTGACCGGAACCTGAGGGGGACATGATCGACGCCGTATTGCCTTCACCCAATAGAACGCACATCCAGTGGTGCAACCACGCGTCGTTCATGGTCCATCACGACCCGATTTCCTTGCTCGTAGACCCATGGTTTACCGGCAGTGTGTTCGAGCACGGGTGGGATCTCCTCTGTGAAACTCCGGTACAGGATCTCTCGGCAGTGACCGACGTCTGGGTGTCGCACGAGCACCCCGATCATTTTCATCCACCAACACTGCGCAGCATCCCTCCGGAACAGCGCGCCCAGATGCGGTTCTGGTTTCGAGCAACCCGAGACGGAAAAGTTGCGGGTTACGCACGGGCGTTGGGGTTCGCTGAGGTTTCGGAGTGTCGCGTCGGCACGCAATACGAGCTCGGGCCTGGGGTGCGCCTTCAGGTGGAGCCCTGGGAGCTCTTTGACTCCTTCGCGGTGATCCGCACCCCGGATTCCGTCATTGTCGATCTCAACGATTGCAAGACCCGTGGTGCTTGGTCCGCGCATCGGTTGGCGCGACGGCTTCGCGATGTGCCGGTCGACGTGCTCATCACCCAGGTTGAGGCCGGCGACGACGTCCAAATGCTCGTTGAACAGGTTCGTGCGCTCAAGCCACGCGTGGTCGTTCCTGGGGCCTCGTTCGTGTGGTTTTCTCATGCAGAAAACGCGCAGCACAATGCGGGCATTTCGCGCATCGACCGCGCGTGGCGTCGCCTGCGCAATGCGGTTGATGCCGACGTGGTCATCTTGTATCCGGGGGATGACTGGATTATTGGGGCGCCCCATGATTCGTTGGGCGCACTCGAGCGCTATCGCGCCGATTATGACCGGCTCGCAACCGGGCGGGAGTTCCACGACAGTTCGCCAGTGGCGCGCGAACAGCTCCGACTCAATGCCGCGCTGTGGGGCGCGCGCCTACGCAGCGTTAATGGCAAACGGATGCTGTCCGGTCTCGAGCGTCTTGGAGCGTTACCCTCGACGGCGATTTGGGTGACCGACTTGGGCGAGGGGTTCACGTTGTCGGCGCGCGGGTTGGAGCCGTCGTCAACTTCAGCTGCCGCGTGCGACGTTGCGCTGACCTCTAGCGCGTTGGATTCCGTGTTTCGTTTGCCGTGGGGCGGGAACACGCTCTCCGTTAATGGACGCGTGGCATTTCCGGCGGGTGGTTCCGCGCAGCGATTTCGCCGCTGGATGGCAATCAGCTCGTATAACAATCATGGCTATCGAATCGGGCAGGTTCTTCCTCGACTCGCTCGGGAAGCGGTGCAGCGCCGACTCGCTACTTCCCACACCGCGGAGGTGACATCGTGATCTGGATTACGGATGCAGTTCGTCGAGGCGTCAGCGTCGTACGCGACACGCCGCTTGAAGCCCCGGCGCGATTCGCGCGCTCGTTGTGGTGGGACCTCTCGGGTCGCGTGCCGCAGCACGAGCGCTATGACCGCCAAACCGTTGCGATACTCGAACGAGCAGTGAGTTCTGACTCGAACTGCATCGACGTCGGTGCGCACCGCGGCGCGATCTTGCAGACAATTCAACGGGTCGCACCATACGGTAGGCATCTCGCTATTGAGCCGTTGCCGCACCTCGCGACCGATCTTCAGGCACGATTTCCGGATGTCGATGTTCGTTCCTGCGCGCTTTCCGATGTGACGGGAAGGGTGACGTTCACCCATGTGGTCTCGGCTCCCGCCTACAGCGGGTTGCAGAGCCGCGTCGATCTCCCGGCTTGGAGCGAAATCGAACAGCTCGAGGTGCCACTTGAACGTCTGGATGATCTCGTCGACCCGGAAACGCCGATTGCCTTTGTCAAGATCGATGTAGAAGGCGCAGAGTTGTCGGTCCTGCGCGGTGCGGTGAGCACGCTGCAGCGGTGGAGGCCAGTCGTTGTTTTCGAGCACGGCTTGGGTGGCGCCGATGCGTACGGTGCACTGCCTGAGGACGTCTTCGATTTCCTTGCCGCGTGTGGCTTGCAGGTCTCGCGGCTGAACGATTGGTTACAGGGTCGGTCGCATTTGAGCCGACGGGCGTTTTGCGAGGAATTTTATGAGCGACGCGAGTATGTATTCGTGGCCGATGCCAATTCTTCGAGAATGTGACGCGCGACCCCGGGCCAGGTGAAGTGTTGCTCCGCACGCATCTGTGCGGACGTGCCCATTGCCGCAGCGAGCACGGGATCCCGACCAAGTACGACAAATGCTTGGGCAAGCGCTGTTGTATCACCGCGCTCGACGAGCAGTCCGGTCTCGCCGTGTTGAACTGCTTCCGGACGACTTCCGTCGTTATACGAAATGACTGGCACGCCGCTCGCTTGCGCTTCGAGCAAGACGTTGGGAAATGCATCGAAGTCGGGACAGAGTACGAACGCACGTGCCGCGCCGTAATACGCATGGAGCGCGGCGTGCTCTTCGGGGTGGGTGCGACGGAGCGTGCCGACGACGGTGACTCCGGGTTCTTGGAGGTTGGGCTGGCAGCTCACGACAAT
>JBMOIW010000089.1:0-7216 GCA_049317145.1 Acidimicrobiia bacterium | reverse complement strand
ACCATGACAATCATTAGGTTGCCGTATACGAACCATTTTGGATCGAGCTTCGGTTTGGGTGGCAATACTGCGATCTCATCGTCGACAGATGGCGCCAATGCCACTGCGGTTGGCTGTTTCAGGTCGATCCAGCCTCTTCCCGGTATGAAGGCGCGGCGGTTACCGCCGAGCGGAATGTAGAGATAGTCCCGCAACCATCGAGAAAGCGTCATGTGCCAGCGGCGCCAAAAGTCCTGAATATTTTCTGCGGCATACGGACGGTCGAAGTTCTGGGGAAAGCGGAAACCGAGGAGGAGGGCGAGGCCGATTGCGATATCGGTGTAGCCCGAAAAGTCGCAATAGATCTGTACGGCGTACGCGTACACCGCAATAATCAGTGTGATCGCGCCGAACTGTTCGGGGTTTGGGAAGACTTCCTTTACGATGGCCCGGCCCAAAAAGTCAGCGATAACCAGCTTCTTGATCAGTCCACCCACGATCAGCATGAACGCGCGCGTGGCATCTACGGAGCGAGGATCGTGTTTCGCGCGTAACTGGGGAACAAACTCCGAGGCCCGCACGATCGGGCCGGCAATGAGGTGCGGAAAGAATGCGATGTACACCATGAACTCAAGGAGCTTCACGGGTTCGAGGTCACGTCGGTAGATATCGATGACGTAGCTCATCGACTGGAACGTGAAAAACGAGATTGCGATCGGCAACACAATCGACATCGTGTGGATGCCGGGGTCCAGCCCCACGGAATGCAGCACATCGCGAACCTGAGTCAAGAAAAAGTTGTAGTACTTGAAGTAGCCGAGTAGGCCCAGATTCGCAATGATCGCTACGGCAAGAAAGATGCGCCGGGCGCGGTCTGACGTTGCTGCAGCAACCATCCCGCCAAATACCCAGTTGGCAACCGAGCTTCCCAGGAGCAGTGCCACGAACAACGGAATCACGCCAAGCACCATGGGGCTCGGGTACGCAAGGAAGAAGTAGCTCGCGAGGAGGATGAAGACTTTCCAGCGCGTCGGATTCGGCAGCAAGATCCAGCTCAGTGGCAGGACTACCGCGAAGAAGATTGCAAAGGTGATGGTCGGAAAGAGCATGGCGCCTCAGGATCGGGCTGGATCGCTCATGCTGGCACGCCGAGCGGCGGGCGTGCCGGGATTAGCCGCACTTGGGAGCGGCAGCGACTAGCGGCGACCGACGAGGGGACGCTTGCCGTGGTTGGCCTTGGAACGCCGGGAACGCAGGCGGCGCTTCTTGGTCTTTTTACTCATGGGGGATCCTTCGACGAGAACGGAGCCCTGAGAGGCTAGTCGACGAGGGGCGCTACCCTTCAAGCCCGACCTCGAGACCAGAAAGGCGCCGGTGCATCACCTCGGCCAAGCGGGCCTACCCGGTTGCAGGATGTCCAGCCTTGATGCGGCGCGCTCCGCCTACGGATCCGGGACACACGGCGAAGACTGATGGGCTGGCTGGTACACGACGGACGCGTGTTGGCGGCCATGGAGGTCGCAACCGACCGTCGCGCGCGACGGCGCGGACTTCTTGGGCGGGATCGTTTCGATGGGGTGCTCCTCCTGCGCCCGTGCCGCCAGGTCCACACGATCGGGATGCGAATGTCGATCGATGTGGCCTACGTCGATGACCTCGGGATCGTGCATCGCATCGACACCATGGCGCGCAACCGAATTGGCCGCATTTCGTTCCGGACCTCGACGGTGCTCGAGGCGGCTGTCGGGGCGTTCGCTCGTTGGGACTTGCGCGTCGGCGACCAAGTCGAGTTCAAGGAATGACGGTGCAAACCGGTCGGCTCGTGTTGGTGGCAACGCCTATCGGCAACCTCGGCGACATCACGCTTCGAGCGTTGGATGTGCTTCGGACCGCCGACGTTGTCCTCTGTGAAGATACGCGTCACTCGCGCAAGCTGTTTCAACACTTCGATATTCCGACCGTCGGACGACTGCGGGCCGCGCATCAACACAACGAAGCTGCGGCGGCGGAGTCCGTTGTGCGCGACGCACGCGCCGGCTTGACGGTTGCGTACATCAGTGATGCGGGCATGCCTGGGGTCTCGGATCCGGGGGAACGGTTGGTCGCCGCATGCGTCGCAGCAGAAATCCCGGTCGAGGTAGTTCCCGGAGCGAGCGCAGTGATTGCTGGCCTCGTGCTCTCGGGGTTTTCCACTGATCGATTTGTCTTCGAAGGGTTCTTGCCTCGTCGCGGTACGGAGCGGGCGCAACGGCTGCACGCGCTGGCTGTAGAAACACGTACGGTGGTCTGCTTCGAGGCGCCACACCGGATGATTGCGACGATTGGCGATCTCGCAGAGGTCTGCGGCGGAACGCGACTCGTTGCGCTCGCTCGCGAACTGACGAAGTTGCATGAAACGATTTGGCGCGGACCACTTTCGAAGGCGACGGCGTACCTCGAACTGCGCGCACCTCGGGGGGAATACGTGATCGTTTTGGCACCGGCGGTTATCGAGGAGCGCTTCGTGACCGATGCGGAACTCACCTCGGCACTCACCCCGTTGATCGATGAGGGGATGTCCACGCGGGACGCAGCGGATGCGGTTTCTGAAGCGCTTGGGGTGGCGCGCCGACGCGTCTATGAGACCGCAACTGCGCTGCGTCGTGGGCGGCGTCCTTAGGAGCGCAGTTCCTGGCGGCACGACCCGCACACGGGCTTGGTTTTGAACTCGCTGAGGGTTTCGTAGCTGCCACAAATCACGCAGCGGTCTTCGACCTTGGCCAACACGATGCGTTCACCGTCTACGGAAATTTCAACAAGATCGCCCTCATTGATACCGAAGAGACGGCGCAGCTCAGCGGGCAACACGATCCGGCCGAGTTGGTCGACCTTTCGTGCAATACCAATGGACTTCACGGGCACTCCTTGTATGAGCCCATCGGCGCTGCCCGGGCCGCCGACGGGGCGGTCGCATTGTAGGCGTCAGGTAGTGGTCAAGTGAGCACATCGCGCGTTCACGCGCGGAGTGCGCGATCCTGGAGCGACATGTGGATCGATACGCATTGCCATCTTCCGTCCCTCGAGTACGGAGCCGACGCTGCAATTTCTGACGCGCGCGTGGCGGGCGTGGAGTTCATGGTGTGTGTCGGAACCGACGTTTCGTCTAGTCGCGACGCGATTGCGCTCGCCGACCGGGAACCCGATATCGCGGCGACGGCCGGACTTCATCCTCATGACGCCAAAGATCTTGCAGCGGCGTGGCCACAGATCGAAACGTGGGCCCGGAAGGGGCGGGTCGTTGCGCTCGGTGAAACCGGGCTCGACTTCTATTACGACTACTCGCCCCGTGGAGAGCAGATGCGTGCGTTCCGGATGCACCTAGAGCTCGCTCGCGAGATCGACCTCCCGGTCGTCGTCCATGTCCGCGATGCATGGGAAGCATGCTTTGCCCTCTTCGATGAAGTTGGCGCGCCATCGGGCACGATCCTGCACTGCTTCACTGGCGGCGTCGCCGAGTTGGAGCGGGCGCTCGAACACGGTTGTCTCGTGTCGTTTTCGGGAATTATCACGTTCAAGAACGCAGTAGAACTTCACGCTGCGGCACGTCGATGTCCGGAGGATTCGATGCTCATCGAAACGGACGCGCCGTATCTCGCGCCCGTGCCGCACCGAGGAAAAGAGAATCGACCGGCGTTCGTCAGCGATGTCGGGCGTGCACTTGCGCATCTGCGCGACGAAGCACCCGAAGCGGTTGCGCGCAGTACCGCAGCAAATGCTCGTCGGGTATTCGGGCTCGCTTCGACGTAAGCGTGCACGAACGCGCAAAGTAGTTGTCCACATCCTGTGGATCTCTAGAGGCCTTCGGTGATGGGGGTTCTGAGCGTGATCCCGGCGAGGTTTGCTTGCACTGGTGGGGGCCGTTACGGTTCGTTTAGCCCGGGGCGGGGATGAGCCCGGGAGTAGGCAGCCGGCGCAATGGTGCGCCTGTCGCTGGAGGCGGACCATCTCGGAAAACACGCGTCGTTTTTCGCATCGCCAAGCCGAGCGCAGCCCTCGTGGCGCGCGGGCCGGTGCTGCGCGCCACTACGCCCTTCGTGCGGTGCGGCCGTCGCCGGCGCGCAAGGATTCTCCGGAACCGACTGCTTGGCTTCCCCTCCCGGATCTCGACACGCTGCCGGATCTCGAAGAGCTCCTCGCCCCTGAGAATCTCGTCGACTCGGGCCAGACGATCGCGATCAACTCGGCGATTCAGGCGCTGCTCGAGCCCACGGTGGCTCCCGCCGTAGACCCAATCGATCCCGCAATATCCAGCGAGGACGCCACTTCGTCGATCGCAAAGGCCTACGAAGCTCGGCGCGCTGCGAGCGCGCGGGTTCGGACGATTCGCGTGCGTCACGCACTGGGCGAGCGTCGCAATGCACGACTGCAGCAGCGACGCCGCCACCTTGCGCTTGTATCCATGATCGTGGCTGGCGCGCTCGTCGTTACCGGCGGGTTGATGGCACTGATGCGCGCGGGTGTTCGAGACGTTCGTCTCCAGCTCGATGGCATCGAGACGGCTGCGCGTACCCGGAGCAGCACGGTGGGTGAGTTCCTGCGGGAGCGGGGCGTCGTGCTCGGCGCCGACGACCGTAGTGTGCCGCCACATTCCGCTGCGCTGGCTTCCGGAATGCGTATTGAGGTGCGCCGTGCGACCGATGCGGCCCTCGACGTTGACGGGCAGACACGGACCATCCGGACCACCGCTCGCTCGCTCGCAGAACTGCGCGCCGAGCAGAACATCGCGGCGGAGTTCGTGGCGGTCAGCGCCACGCCGGAACTGAACTTCGGCGCGCCGATTGCGTTTCGTTCCCCGCGTTCGGTCACCGTGACGGTCGACGGATCTACGACCCGCCTGGACACCACTGCGCTCACCCCACGGGAGCTTTTTCCCATGATGGGTATTGTGCTGGGCGGTCGAGATGAGGTCACCCCGGGGCTGGACACGCAGCTCGTGTCCGGCGCTGAAGTCGCGGTGGTGCGCCTCGCTGATGACCAGCGCACCGAAGTTCGAGCCATTCCTTTTACGACCCAGCAGCGGCCGGATCCATCATTGGCGCCGGGACAGACACGTGTGATCCAAGAAGGTCAGGCCGGTTCACAACGCTTGACGTTCCGTCAGCTGATTCGAAACGGCCGTGTGGCGTCCGAGCAGCTCATCTCAACAGTGACGATTCAAGCACCCCGTAGTCGTATCCTCGCGGTTGGCCGAACGGGCCAGGTGGCGGCGGCTGCTCCGGCGCGCGGCGCCAGTCAAGGCTCCGAGAGCGGGCAAGCAACTTGGTACGCGTACACGCCGGGAACCTGTGCCCACAAGACCTTGCCGAAGGGCACGGTCGTTACTGTGATCAACCTGGCTACTGGCGCATCGACGACCTGTGTGGTCGCCGATCGCGGTCCATATGCCGACGGCCGCATTATTGACCTCACTCCGTCGGTCTTTTCTCGCCTCGCACCGCTTTCGACTGGCGTCATCGACGTTCGTATCGAGTGGTAACGCTCGCTCGTTTGCGTTCGTTGCTCAACGAACACGGGGTGCAGCTCACCAAAGCGCTAGGGCAGCACTTTCTGGCGGACCCCAACGTCGCCCGAAAGATTGCGCGTCTTGGTGAATGCGGCTCCGGGTCGACAGTGCTCGAGATTGGACCCGGTGCGGGTTCGTTGACCGAGGCGCTCGTGCAGACCGGAGCGGCAGTAATCGCTTTGGAGCTCGATCAACGGGTGATACCAGTACTCGAAGCGGTGTTGCGCGATATTGGAGCCGAAAGTCAGGTTCAGATCGTTCGAGGCGACGTGCTGCAGGAAAACCTCGAGGCGCTCGTCGGTGGTCGCCCGGCGTCGTGTATTTCGAATGTGCCGTACAACGTTGCGACCCCGGTCTTGATTCGGATGCTCACGGACGCTCCTTCGATTCGCGACGGAGTCGTGATGGTGCAGCGAGAAGTGGCGGAGCGCTGGTGCGCGTCACCCGCGACCGCAGCGTACGGGGGAGTGACGGTCAAGATCGCCCTCTTTGCCTCGACCCGAATCGTGGGCCACATCCCACCCAGCGTGTTTCTCCCACCGCCCAAGGTGGATTCTTCCTTGGTGCGCTTTGTTCGTCACGATCCAATCCTGTATCCCAATGTTTCGCCAAAGAAACTGTTTTCCATCATCGATGCCGGGTTCGGACAGCGACGTAAGACATTGGGCCGGGCGCTGCGGAGTCGTTTCGGCGATGCTGCGCCGGAGCTATGTGTACGCGCCGGCATCGATCCGCGGGCACGCGCCGAAACCATCCCGCTCGAAGGGTGGATCGCGTTGCATGATGCGGTTGCGGAGGAATCGTGAACAGCATCACGGCGGTTGCATACGCAAAGCTCACGTTGGCGCTGCACGTCACCGGCGTGCGGGACGATGGGTACCACGAACTCGACGCGATTGTTGTGTCGATTTCCGAACCCGCCGATACCGTGACGCTCGAGTTTGCCGAGCGGGATGTCCTCGCCGTCGATGGTCCCGCCTCGCCGGGAGTTCCCGCTGACTACAGCAACTTGGCGGCGCGCGCGTTGGCGGTTTTGCGCGATAACGCGATTGATGTTCCGCCGTTGCGTATTGCGTTGACAAAGGTGATCCCACACGGCGCGGGACTCGGGGGCGGCTCAGCGGATGCCGCTGCCGTCCTGGTCGCAGCGCGCACGCTGTGCGGGCTCGATCTCGACGATATGGATCTCATGCAGTTCGGAGCACAATTGGGTGCTGATGTTCCGGTCTGTATTCGGGGTGGCATGACGCACATGACCGGTCGCGGAGAGCAGGTCGAGCCACTTCCGTGGGGCGGACCATTTGGCGTCGTCATTGCGGTCCCACCCTTTGGAATGTCCACACCTGCGGTATACCGCGAGTGGGATGCGCTCGGTGGTCCGCAAACGACCCGCGAGGTTCGTCCCATGGAAACCGGTCCGGCCTTGCGCAACGACCTCGAGCCTGCCGCAGAATCTCTGGCTCCGGAACTCATCGGTATTCGCGAGTCCATAGCCCGCGTTACCGGCTATGAACCACTCCTTGCCGGGAGCGGTTCGGGGTACGCGTGTTTGGTTGCCGACGGCCGAGAGGCGCGTCGGTGTGTGAACGTGCTGGCGGAAAAGATGCCGCAGCTACGGACGTTCGCTGGGATTGCGACGCCAGAAGGCGTCGGCACGATCTAAACGCGGGGTACGGCGCCCCAAATACGAACGGC
>JBMOIW010000088.1:0-7291 GCA_049317145.1 Acidimicrobiia bacterium | reverse complement strand
AGCCGAATACGGGCCGTTCCGCGACGCCGCCGAGTGTGCGCCGCAGTTCGGTGATCGCAAGAGTTACCAAATGCAGCCGGGAAACAGTCGCGAGGCATTGCTCGAAACTGCCCTCGACGTTACCGAAGGCGCAGATATGGTGATGGTCAAGCCGGCCCTCGCGTATCTCGACATTATTCGCGCCGTGCGCGACTCTTTCGATGTTCCCGTCGCGGCGTATCACGTCAGTGGCGAATACGCGATGCTCAAAGCTGCGGCCGCGAACGGTTGGATCGATGGTGATGCGGTTGCGCTCGAGCACCTCACGGCGATCAAGCGCGCCGGTGCCGACATGATCCTCACGTACTTGGCGCGCGAGGTCGCCGAGCGCTTGCAGCAATCATGACCCAAAGCGAAGATCTCTTCGAGCGCGCGACGCAACGCATTCCTGGTGGGGTGAATTCGCCGGTACGCGCGTTTGGCGGAGTCGGCGGAACGCCCTTTTTTGTGCGGCGCGGCCACGGTCAGTGCATCGAAGATGTCGACGGCCGCACGTTGCTCGATTATGTGCAATCGTGGGGCGCGTCGATTCTCGGCCATGCGCACCCTTCCGTCGTTGACGCGGTACAACGAGCCGCAGCGGATGGAACATCGTTTGGTATCCCGACCGAACGCGAGGTGCTACTCGCCGAAGCGATCGCCGATCGGGTTCCGTGGGTAGATATGGTGCGCTGCACGAGTAGCGGCACCGAAGCCGCAATGACTGCGGTGCGTCTGGCGCGCGGCGTTACCGGTCGCAACAAGGTCATCAAGTTCGCTGGGAATTACCATGGACATCTCGACGCGTTGTTGGTCGCCGCGGGGAGTGGCGTGGCAACGTTAGGCATTCCCGGCTCGGCCGGTGTCACCTCGGGTGCCATTGCCGACACGATCGTGGTTCCCTACAACGATCTCGACGCGCTTGATCGAGCGCTCGATGAGCACGGAGCAGGGATCGCCGCAATCCTCGTCGAACCGGTCGCGGCAAACATGGGTCTCGTCCCACCGGTCCCGGGGTTCCTCGAAGGGTTGCGGGAACGGTGCGATCTCATGGGCGCGCTGCTTGTGTTCGACGAAGTGATTACGGGTTTTCGTCTCGGGATCGGAGGCGCGCAGGCGCATTACGGAGTTCGCCCCGATGTCAGTGTCTTTGGGAAAGTCATCGGGGGCGGCTTGCCGTTAGCGTGTGTCGGGGCGAGTCGACCGGTGATGGAACACCTTTCGCCCGTTGGCCCGGTGTACCAAGCGGGCACACTTTCGGGAAATCCGCTCGCAACGGCGGCCGGCCTGGCAGTGCTGGATCAGCTTGATGACGCGCTTTACAAGGACATTGCCGGTAAGGTCGAACGGCTCGCCGAAGGATTGCGCAACGCTGCCGCGTTCGCCGGCGTCGATGTACAGATCCCCGTTGTCGGCACCCTCATGGGATTGTTCTTTTCGCCAAACCCGGTTTTAAACTACGACGACGCCCAAGCCACAGATCGTCAACGCTATTCCGAGTTCTTTCACGGATTGCTGGCCCAGGGCGTGTACCTCGCGCCTTCCGGGTTCGAGACGACGTTTGTGAGCGCGGCGCACACCGAGGACGACATCGAACGTACCGTGCAAGCCGCTGCGAAGGTTTTCGCGACGCTGCATTGACGGAGTTCTGCCCTCAGGCCGAAGCGTTCCGACAAAAGCAAAACGCTCCGGGGTGATCCCGGAGCGCTTGTTGTTTGTGGTGCAGAACGCGCAGCGCCCGTTGCTCGTCACACCTTGGTCTTTTTGGCCCCGGTCGATGCGGCCTGTGCTTGCCGAGCATCGTCGGCTTCGAGACGACTACGGCGAATGCGGTCCAGCATGAACAGCGCGAGAACCATAACCACGATGGTCGCCACCATGAAGATGAACGCCAGCGCACCACCGCCTGCTTGCGTACCGCCGCTCGCCTCACCACTGGCGTCAATGAGCTGACCATCGTTGCTGCACGCGGCAGCGAACACGGCCAACCCGGCGAGTAACCACCAATTGCGAACGCGGTTCATGAACGAGCTCCAACTTTTTCGGCGGGAACGGGCAGCTGGACGCCACCTTTAACGGAGGAGTTGTTGCGGCGGTCGATCTCCCACCAGTAGAGCAACAGGAGCGAGAACCCGAAGAGCAACAGCGATGCAATGAACGCCACAGTCGGTGGCACCCGCAGCGAGCCAAGGTCTTTTTCCAGGACGATGAATTGGGCCGGCGGGGCTGACGCAGAAGTGTCACAGACCTCAACCGGGGGATCGGCTTTGAGCTTCGCTTTATCGGTCGGACAAATTTCGATCACCGCATACTTGGGAGCGTGGGTGAATTGAAATGCGAGGGGATTGGGCTTTTCGGACTTGGTTTCCCACACCGCAAGTTCGCCCGAAGGAAGTTTGACCGTCAAGTAGTCAGTGGATTCGCTGATGGAATATCCCGAGGTCTTGAGCCACGCGAGCACCACAGGACCCAGCGGTTTGGGCTCGACTTTTCCTTCTTTTTTCTTGGCAACGAGCGCTTCGCCGATAGCCGCTTTTACGTTTGCGGACTCCGCCGCGCTGACCGGCTCGGTGTTTTGGATCGTGCGTACCACTGTCGTTTTGGCGTTGGCGACATCGCTGGTTATCTCGACGACTTTCCACGCGGTCGGTCGACCTTTGACCGTGTTGAGCGGATAGGCCGTCGTCATCCAGAGAAAGGACAACACCACCATGAAGCCCGAAAGGCCGGCCATCGATGCAATAAAGCCGAGGCGAGCACCAATGTTGGTCGAGAGGATCAGATACACCGATCCGCAGAAGAGCACCACTGCAGCAACGACCACCGATACACCGACGAGCGTCGGGTACCAGAACGTCTTTTCGACGAGCGCCCCCGATGCGAGGACGAGGTTGAACGCGCCGTTCATTGCGCCGCTCCCTTCAGGCTGGCGTAACCCGGGGTCACGGGCGTGACGAAGCGCAAACCTTCACGCTCATAGGTCACCACTTGGTTGATTTGTTCTTCGGTCATCACCACACCAAAGCCGGGCATTTGTCCGCTACCTACACCGCGCACTCCGTAGGGCTTGTTGAGCACCGCGCCTTCGTAAACGAACTTCGCCATGGACTTGGGATCGGGGAATTGCACGATCGTGCTGTTCCCCGTGAGGCTTGGGCCAAATGCTCCACTTCCTTCTGGTGCGGGAAGCGGGATGCGGCCATCGCCAGGGGTGTAATACGACCAACCACGGGTGTGACAACGCGCACAGTTGGTCTCGAACAGCAACTGTCCTTTTGCTTTCGTGGCGCGGTCTGCATCACCTGATGCAATGTCCCCAGCGAGTTGTTCGAGCTTGGCCTTGCGCTCCTGCAGATGTGCAACGGCTGCGTTGGCAAACGTCAGGTCCTGTTCCGCAGTGGCCTTCGCCGCAGGGGTATTGGCTGCTGCGATTGCCGCTTGTGCTTTCGCCACATTGGCTTGAGCATCCTTGAGCTGGTCGTTTACGCCACCGGAACGAACGCCGGTCGTAGGGTTCGCCGGACCCTCGATGAACGAAGCTATGTCGGCGTTCGCTGCGGTTTGTGCACGAGCTTGTTCCGGCGTGAGCTGAATGCTGTACAAGAAATCGACGAGGTCATTGAGCGCCTGGTCGTTCTTCGAGCCACCACCGGCAACACCCCATGCCGGCATCGGACTGCCCGGGCGACCATAGACGAGGATGTTCAGTACTTGGTCTTTCGGGTACTTCAGCAAGACGGTGTTGAGTGCGGGTGCCTTCCAGGCCACGGTGGTGGTGCGGCACGCCGGGTCGGTTTGTTGTTCCTCGGCGGTGCAGTTCTCGCGGGTGGGCTTGACGACGTAGTTCGCAACACCGCCGCCCGCACCTTCGAGCTTGCCGGTCTTTTCGTTCTTCACCACTGCACCATGGCAGTTGGCGCATTGCAGCGATGCAGCCGAGTTGTACTGCGGCATCTGCGCGTTTGCGTAGAGCACTGCGCCACGCGACACCGACCGGTCGATGAAGCCGTTGGCCTCCGCTGCCTGACGGTGAGGCTCCCACGCAAAGTACACGGGGATTGCAATCGCGATGATGGCCGCGACCATCAATGCGATGCCGAGGGTGCGCTCAAGCTTGGGTCCTTCGAGCTTGTCGTCTTCGAAGAACGGTTCGAGGTTCTGCGCAGTCTTCGCCCGGGCCCGGCGACCATAGACGTAGATCGCAAGACCAATGGCGATCGCGAGCAACAGCGCCACGTTCGCCCAGATCAAAATGCTCTGGAACGCGGTGGGTTCTTTGAACGCGTCGGTGATGACGTTGCCGGCGAGGATCACTGGCACTCCAGGGGTGGGTTTGAGGAACGGCTAAGGATGGACATCAAACGCAAGGCGGACCTTCAGCGCCTTGACCGGTGGTGTCAGTTCCCGGCGGCGGACCGTCGTAGATCGTTGATGTGTCAATGCTGAGTTTCGTAGTCTTGTCTTTGGTCTGCGCAGCGAAGAGCGACATGCCGCGCGGCGCCGGACCGCCCTTTTTCTGTCCAACGCGGTCGTATTTGGAACCGTGGCACGGGCATTCGAACCACTGCGAACTGTCGCACCACGGAACTTTGCAACCCAAGTGTGGGCACTTTTGGTACAGCACCACGATGCCGAGGGTTTCCATGCCGGCAATAAGCGGCGGCTTGTACTGCGGCACTTTCTTTGCCGCCGGAATTGCACTTGCGGGGTACGGGTTGATGTACGCACGTGCTGATGGCGTGTAATAGGGCTTCTTTGTGTCGACGACGATCTGTAACGCCTCGGCAGCCGAAACGTCGAGGTTCACCAGCCCACCGAAACCACCTTTTTTGGTGGGCCATATGAATCCAAGAAGCGCCAAACCAAACGGTGCAAGCGCACCGACCCCGATGAGGCTCAGTATTCCGCGATTCAGTACTTGTCGACGGGTAATGCCGAGTTCTTCTTCGTCGACCGGTACGTACTTGGTCGGCAGCTTTGCTCCCGTGGTGGCCAGTACGCCGGCGTCCGGAATGGCTGGGAGTGCAGAGCCTTGCGTTGCTTCCTCTTTCGAGGCACCAACCATCGCCGGTGTTTTCACCTCGGATTTGTCGCTGACCTTCGTTTCGCGAGCAAGCGCACCGGTGGTGGCGCTGCGCCGGCCCATCAGCAACACGGCAATTACTGCGAAAAGCAGCACGCCGGCTATGCCGAGGATGATGACGAGAGATTGACTCACTGCAGCGCTCCTTACAGCTCGAAGAACACGCCGTCGTTCCAGGGGAAGACGAAGTTAAAGCCTTGTCCGCGGAAGAACGAACCGATGATGACGAGTACCGCCCAGAACATGAGATAGATCGTGAAGATCGCGATCGCGAATTTCCGGTCGTAGGGCTTGTTCGACGGGTTCTTGTCGACGTACGGCGCCAGGATGAACAAGAACAGCGCAATGCCTGGGATGGTCACACCAGCGACCATCGGGTGGAACATTGTGAGGAGTTCCTGCAGACCGAGGAAGTACCACGGCGCTTTGGACGGGTTCGGGGTGGCATTGAAGTCGGCGAGGCCGAGCAATGGGGCTCGAACAAATGCCGACATGATGAACAGACCGGCAGTCACAATGAGTGTTGCCGCAAATTCGATGGAGAGCAGGTGCGGCCATGTGTGCACCTTGTCCTGCACTTCGGCTTTCGTCTGTTGAATCGAGCCAGACTTCACAACGGTCAGCAGACGCTGCGTGTGTCCTCCCGGACCCGTCGCCGTCGGTGCGGCAATCGGGCGGGCAACGGTCGCAGTGGCGGTGGCGGCTGCAACGCCGGCGCTGGTGTCGTCGCCAGCCAACGCAGAGCGACGTTTTTTTGAGCGCGCTAACAGGTGAGCGGGGATGCCGCCAACGCTCTCAACGGCCTCTTCTGGCGCGCTCGCCGCAGCTTCCGCTGGTACTTCCGCTGCCGGGGTAGTGGATTCGGTCGACGTCGGTTCGGTTGTCGCGCTCTCGCTCTCACCGTCGGAGAGCCCGAGGGCTTTGCGACGCTCAGCGCTTCGCTTCAGTAGGTGTTCGGGAATTTCGCCCATAAATCCTCCGGCCTAGAGCGGTCCGCTAATTCCGCCGTCCTTGCGGACGCGCCAGAAGTGAACGGCCATGAAAATCACGATGACGAAGGGCAACAGCAACACGTGAAGCACATACCAGCGCAGCAACGTTTCGCTACTGATTACCTTCGATCCAAGCAGCACGAACTGCACTTCTTTTCCGAAGACGGGGGTATACCCCATCATGTTGGTACCGACGGTGACGGCCCAAAGTGCGAGCTGGTCCCATGGCAACAGATAACCGGTGAACGACAACAGCAGCGTCAGGGTCAACAAGATGACACCGATTACCCAGTTGAACTCCCGAGGTGCTTTGTATGCGCCGTGGTAAAAGACTCGCGCCATGTGCAAGAACACGGCAAGCACCATGAGGTGTGCGCCCCAGCGGTGCATGTTGCGTACGAGCGATCCGAAGAACACCGCCGTCTCGAGTTGCTGCACGTCGGTCCAGGCTTGGGCCGCGGTCGGCCGGTAAAAGAACATCAAGAAGATGCCGGTTACCGTGAGGAGCATGAACAAAAAGAACGAGAGTCCACCCAAGCACAGGGTGTAACTCACCTTCACGGCGTGCCGCTTCACCTTCACCGGGTGCAGGTGGTACAGCACGTTGTTCATGATGACGTAGGAGCGGTTGCGCGGGCTGTCGGTGTAGCCGCGCCGATAGACCGAACCGGGTCGAAAGATCGAGTTCCAGACCTGCGAACCGCGGACGGTCTCATCGACCTTGTCGAGTACCGCTCCCGTCTTACTCTGTTGGTCGTTCGCCACGAGATTGCTCCTTGTAGCCGCTAGAAGCGGACGCCGTAGCTGTATCCATGCCGCGGGGTCCGGGCGTGTGGATCGCCGTTGGCAATGTCGTTAGTGACTTTTCCGAGAATGATGACGCCGGTTGGGCAGCGATCAACACAGAGTGCGCATCGCGTACAGACGTCTTCGTCAACGATGAACGCAACGTGATCGCGCGGATCCTCGCCCGGCTTTTCGGTGCCGACTGCACCGGTAATGGCATCAACCGAAAGCATGTGAATGCACTTCCAGGGACAGATGTCGACGCAGCCTTCGCAGAGGATGCATTCGCTCTGGTCGATGTGGAGAAACTGCTTGGGTTTCACCGCAGCGGTGAGATATGACGGGTCCACTTCTTGGAGTTCGTAATCGGTAACGAACTCCGGCATCGGCGGATTCGCGTCGGACTTGGCCA
>JBMOIW010000087.1:0-7302 GCA_049317145.1 Acidimicrobiia bacterium | reverse complement strand
CACGGTGCCGGCGGTAACGACCGCCGGATGTACCACCTATCCCGCGCGGCTCACCGATGTTGTTTGGGGGGATGGAACGTGGATTGCCGTCGGTAGTGCCTACGCGTACACCGACGGTTCCGGCGACGGGTCGACCGATTACTTTTGTTCCGTGTCGTTTCTTTCTACTGACGCGACGACGTGGACCTACCGGCTTATGACCACTGCGGTTCGTGCCGCATCATGGTACCAAGTGGTGTTCGGTAATTCGCGTTTCGTGACGTTTCATGGGCAATGGGGTGACTTGGGTGTCTCCGTATCGACCAACGCAGGCCAAAGCTGGACCGACACCGGCACTCTCGACGGAGGGCAGTCTTGTTCATCGACGGCTGTATTCGGCGGCGGATGGTTCTTAGCGAACGTTCCCGACGGGGCGGTGTACCGATCGGTGGACGGCGTTTCGTGGCAATGGGTGGGCTCATACGGTTGTAGTGGCCGGTTTGGGTACGGCAACTCGAAGTTCCTGCGCTTGGGCACCTCTGGCTCGGTCGAAACCTCAAGCGATGGTGCGAGTTGGGTGGCCGGAAGTCCCGTGAGCGCAGGCATCCAAAACACTTGGGGCGCCTTGACCTACGGCAACAATGTGTTCGTTGCCGTGAGTGGTCGCTACGCGACGGCAATTACCGAAGCGGTTCCTTCGTACACGCTGCTGCAAGCACCGACCGGTTTGTCGCAGACCGGCGCAACCACGTCATCGGTGACGGTGGCATTCCAGCCACCGGCGAGCTCCGTTGCCATCACGAATTATGAGTATTCAACCACTGGTGGAACGAACTGGTGCCCGTTTTCGCCGGCGACCGGAGCTGTGTCGTCGGTCACGATCGGGTATCTCTCCAGCAATTGCAAATCGCCTAACAGTGCGGGTACGGCGCTAATGGTGAACGCGGGATACAACGTGAAGTTGCGAGCGGTAAATGCCCTCGGTTCTGCTGATGCGAGCGCTCCATCGCTTGCGACTGCCACATTGGCGGGGGCGCCGACGTTGGTGAGTGCAGTGCGTCAGGCGAGTCAGACCATACGGGTGACGTTTACGCCGCCGACAAATAATGGTGCGACGATTTCGGGTTACACGGTGCAGTATTCGACCAACAGTTTCTCTTCGGTCACAGGTTCAGTGTCAGGTGCGGGTACTGCGACAGGTTCGAACAGGTACCTGGACGTTCCAGGGTTGACCAACGGCACTGCGTACTCCTTCCGGGTGTACGCCACGAACGCGGGGGGTAACAGTGTCAATTCTGCGACCGTGTCGGCGACGCCAATTTGGGTACCGGGGGCGCCGACGACGGTGAGTGCGGTGCGCAGTGCATCGCAGACCGTCAGCGTTAGCTTTACCGCATCCGAGACGAATGGTTCGCCGATCACGGGGTACACGGTCGAGTACACAACGGTGGCGTCGTCGCCGAGTGTTGCGTCGGGGACGTGGGGCACAACCACGGGTTCGGCGTCGGGGTCGTCGTCGCCGATCAGTGTGTCGGGGTTGGCGAATGGGACGCTGTACTACTTCCGGGTGTTTGCGACGAACGCAGCGGGGCCTGGTTCGTCGAGTGCACCGCCGTATCCATCGGCGACTCCGTATGACAGGCCCGGTGCGCCGACAACAGTCAGTGCGGTGCGGCAAGCGAGCCAGACGATACGGGTGACGTTTACATCGCCGGCGAATAATGGTGCCGCGATTTCGGGGTATACGGTGCAGTATTCGTTGGATTCGACGTTCTCGTCGTGGCAAACGACTGCGGGTTCCGTTTCGGGTGCGGGGACTGCGACAGGTTCAAACCGTTATCTGGATGTGTCGGGGTTGGAAAACGGCGCGATGTATTACTTCCGGGTGTTCGCAACGAACGCCGCTGGGAATGGTGCGGAGTCGGCATCGCCATACGTGTCGGCCTGGCCGTTTGATGTGCCGGGCGCACCGCTTATCGGAGCTGTTGCCGCTGCTTCGACGTCGTCGGTGACCGTGAATTGGAATGACCCGATCACCGATGGCGGGAAAAACATCTCTTCGTATCGAGTGACTGCGTACCTTGACGCAAACGGTGATTCTCTCGCGACGGGGATGACGAACCCGCAGATCGTGACAATGATCTCTCTCTGCTGGGCGCTGCTCGAACCATGCCCCTATACGCCGGAAGCTCGGTGGCACGTGTTTACGGGGTTGACGTCGGGCACGTCGTACTACTTCAAGGTTGCCGCGGCGAACACCGCTGGGATTGGCGCGCCAAGCGAAATCTCTGGTCCGGCGATGCCGTACAGGACGTCGGGTGCACCCACGATGGTGAGTGCGGTGCGTCACGCGAGCCAGACGGTGCGCGTGACGTTTTCTCCTCCGGCATCGGATGGTGGTGCAGCGATTTCGGGATACACAGTGCAGTATTCGACGAACGGTTTCTCTTCGGTTGCGGGTTCGGTGTCGGGTGCGGGCACAGCAGTGGGCTTGAATCGTTTTCTGGATGTGTCGGGGTTGACGAATGGGACGGCGTATTCATTCCGCGTGTTCGCAACCAACGTGGCAGGCAATAGTGCGAACTCTACGACGGCGTCGGCAATTCCGTATACGAAACCAGACGCGCCAACAATGGTGAGTGCGGTGCGTCAAGCGAGCCAGACGATACGCGTGACGCTTACACCGCCAGCAGACAATGGTGGCGCTGCGATTTCGGGGTACACGGTGGAGTATTCGACGGACAGTTTCTCTTTGGTCGCGGGTTCGTTGTCGGGTGCGGGCGCAGCAGTCGGCTTGAATCGTTATGTGGATGTGTCGGGTTTGGCGAACGGTACGTTGTATTACTTCCGGGTATTCGCAACGAACATCGCAGGCGATAGTGCGAACTCCGCGACGGCGTCGGCAATGCCGAACACCGCGCCAGACGCACCGACGGGAGTGCGTGCGCTGCGCCAGGCGAGCCAGACCGTGCGGGTGACGTTTACGCCGCCGGCGGATAATGGCGCTGCGATTTCGGGGTACACGGTGGAGTATTCGACGTCGTCATCGTTTGCGACAACGGCTGGTGCTGCGATTGGTGCGGGTACCGCACTTAGTGCAGACATGTTCATCGATGTGTCGGGCTTGGCAAACGGTACCTTGTATTACTTCCGGGTGTACGCAACAAATGTCGCGGGGAACAGCAACGTGTCGGCATCGCCGTACGCGTCGGCATCACCGTACGCAGTTCCGGGAGCGCCGGACATTACCTCGGTAGATCCGGGTATTGGGCAAGTAAATGTTTCTTGGAATGCGCCAACGAGCGGTGGTTCACCGATCACCCAGTACACGGTGATGGCGTTCTCGGATGTTGTGGGAGTGGTTCCGGTGGCAGGAATCACGAATCCGCAAACAGTTGATGCGCACACGTCGTATGCATTTACCGGGTTGACGAATGGGGTGGCCTACCGGTTCAAGGTCGCGGCACGAAATGCTGGCGGCCTCGGGCCGCTGAGCGCGGTGTCGGCACCGGTAGTGCCGTTCGAGGCGCCGGATGCGCCGACCAATGTGAGCGCGCTGCGCCGAGATTCACAGTCCGTCACTGTGTCGTGGAGCGCTCCTTCGTTTAACGGAGGTTCCGCGCTGACGGGGTATACGGTTGAATACAGCACGTTCTCTAATCTTTCTCATTCGGTGCTGTCCGTTCGATCGTCGTCGACAACGAAGGTTGTGGATGGTCTCATCGCGGGGACCACGTATTACTTCCGGGTGTATGCCCGCAACATAGGAGTCGATGCGCCAAGGAATTACCCGCCGGTACGTTCGAGCGCTCCGTACGCGTCGGCAAGACCCTATGGACCACCGGGCCAGCCGATAATTCAGACGGTAACGGGCGGCCCGAGGCAAGCGACGGTTCGGTGGCGGCCGCCCGATGATGATGGTGGCTCAAGCATTACGCGATATCGCGTCACTGCGTATGCCGATCGCCAGGCGTTGACCCCGGCAGATCCGGGGCTCACGCTGGATGGCAGCGCGGAAAACCCTATCTACGTTGCTTCCCCGCAAACACAATTCGTGTTCACTGGACTCCTCCCCGGTAACGCATACCGGTTCCGTGTAAATGCGGAGAATGATTCCGGATTCGGCACTGCGAGTGTCGCGTCCGATCCCGTCACTCCCTTCGATGTTCCGAACGCTCCCACGCCGAATGGGGTGGAAAGTCAAGTAGCGAGTGCGTTCGTGCGTTGGTTGGCACCGGGGCCGGGCGCGTCGTTTGCGAATGGGTATCGGCCGATTATTGGTTATGACGTGATTGTTACTCGTGACGGCAATGTTGCTCCGGCTTCGGTGCAATCGACATCGGAGTTGCAGTCGATGTCGGAGGTGCAGGCGCAATCGATGGTGAATTCCACCAATGGCAAAGCCCGATCGATACGGGTTACGGGTCTGACGAATGGTGTGAAGTATTGGGTGCAGGTGCGCGCCCGAAACGAAGCCGGAGCCGGCCTCTTAAGTTCGCGGTTTGGTCCGATCGTTCCGTTTGCAACTCCGGACGCGCCCACGGTAACGAATGTGTCGGTGTCGCGCGGTACGGCATCATTGGCGTGGAGTGCTCCCAGCGATGGTGGCGCGCCGATCCTGAATTACTCGGTGACCGCATTTACGGACAGTGCGGGAACGGTGCGAGCGGAACCAGGCTCGACTTTGGCGGGCAATGTGGTGAACCCGAAAGTGGTTTCGAGTACTGCTCGGACCGCGGATGTTGTGGGTTTGCTGGGCGGTCGGACCTACAGTTTTCGAGTTTCTGCGATCAATCGTGCCGGTATGGGAACCGCGAGCGATGCGGTGACGACTCCGGCACCGACTCCGGGTGCCGCCGCGTTCGCCAGCGTTGTGGCGCGTGATGCGGGTGCGGTGCTGAGTTGGACTCCGCCGAACGGCGATGCGACACCCACCGGGTATTACATCTACATCAACACCAACTCGCGCGGAACACTGCGCGCTCAACCCGGACGCACGCTCGCAGCCGGGTCGGTGAACCCGGTAGAGGTCGACGGTGATACGCGTTCTGTTGGTATTACGGGGCTGCTCAACGGGCAAAACTATTGGCTCTCCATCGTCGCAGTAAACGCTGCGGGTGCTGGACCCGAAACGGTGTATCGCACCGTCGTGAAACCCACTGGCGTGCCGTCCGCGCCGACGATTACGAGCACCAGGGCCGGCGATGGGCAAGTGACGATCACCTGGAATACCCCGACCCGCAACGGTAGCGAGATTACGGACTACCTCGTCTACATCTATAAGGACCGGTCCGGAAACTTCGGAGTGGTGCCGGGCCGCGAGATTCTGGCGAGCGCACAAAACCCGCAACGCACCGGCACCGGCTCGTCGCAAACCATGACGGTCACGGGCTTGCGCAACGCGAGTGGCTACACGTTCCGAGTCGTTGCCGTTAATGCGGTGGGACGCTCCGGCCCCAGCCCCGTATCCGCAGTAGTCACTCCGAGTTCCTAACCGCTAGGCCATTACGCCCATCGAGTAGCGCGTGAGGGTTGTGTTCCAGCTAGCAGCCAACCCTTAACTCGCACATGAGGCTTGACTGGTGTAGTGCCGCAATGGGTTGTGGTGCCACACCGTCGTTTTGCGCACTGGGATCGCGGCGACAAATTTGCCCAAATTACCACGCAAAAGAGTGCCGAACGCCTCCTCCCAATGGGCCGTTCGGTCGATGGATTCCAGTAGCGAAGACCGGATTTCCGGCGGAGACGGTTCCCGACCCCCGTTTCCCAAAGGGCGATCCATGCAACGGAACAACACGCATCGCTTGACCTCTGCAGCGCGTCGCGCATTCGCGACGATCGCCATGCTGTTGACGCAGCGCGCCGGTCGCAGAATCGTTTGGATGTTGGGTGCTGTGGTCGTGCTCTCGAGCGGATTGGTCGCGAACTCCAAGCGGGCGGACGCTGCGGTGCCGAGTGCGCCGACGAACCTGACGCAGACGCAAGGTGCGAGTGGTGCGATTGCGGTGAGTTTTACGCAGAGCTCCAACGGTGGAAAGACGATCACGAATTACAAGTATTCCACTGATGGTGGCCAAAATTTCTGTGCGTTCTCGCCGGCACAGACTTCCTCGCCGGTAACGATCACCAATTACTGTCCGGTCCCGGGCTATGCCGCCAGTGCTCTGACAACAAATACCGCGGGCTATGCAATTCAACTCGTTGCCGTGAACGCTGATGGGGATAGCGCGGCAGGGCTCAGTGCGGGTGCAAATGCGAACAACGGGATTACCTGGAGTTACACCGGCGCTGCGACCAGTTCAATGACGCAGGTGTATCAGATGGCCTACGGGACGGTTGGTGGGACCGCCTATTACGTAGCGGTCGGGCGAAACGGGTCATATCAGGGTGTGATTGCGTATTCGACAAATGGGTCGACGTGGACCACGTATACGGTGACGACAGTGACCACATTTAATCGCGTGTGGTTTGCGAATAGTCGGGTCTACGTACAGGGAGGCGATAACTACAATCCGCGATTGTGGTGGGCGACAAACCCGACCGCGTGGGCAAACTTTACGCAAGCCTCTATTCCATCCACTCGCTGCAATGCGGATACGACCTACACGCCGGGACCGATTGCCATCGCCGCGAACGGCTCAACGATGGTTGCGATCGGCCTCCAAATCTGGCTGGAGAGTTATTACGACCCTGACGCCGGTGAAACCGTCTACTACGAACTCACGTGCACCTTGGTGTATCGCTCGACGGATAGTGGCAGTAGCTGGAGTGTGGTCGCCACTCCGACATGGACTAATGGCGTGTCCGACGTCATTTTTGGGAACGGTCGCTACATCGCGAACGTCAATATGGCTTTGTTTAGCTCGACGGACGCGGGTGCAACGTGGACGCAGGTGAGCAACACTATTGGGGACGGTCGCCTCGCGTACGGCAATGGAGTGTTCGTTGCGGTCACGTCGTGGTCAAACTTGGCGCGATCGTCGGATGGGGTGACATGGTCGTACACAACGCTTGCCGACACATCCGCATACCAAGGGTTGACCTTTGCTGGAAACCGATTCGTTATGGGCGGCTCGAACGTCACGTACGTCAGTGCCGACGGGGCAGGCTGGCTACCGGCACCGCAAAGCTTGTCGCTATCTGATCAATATCTGTTGGTAGTGGCGACAAATGGGACTGGCCAGTGGGTTGGGTTCGGTAAGAACGCCATTCTGAATACGGTAAGCCCGAGGATTTACACCGGAACAGAAGCGTTTGTTGCCACGGCGTGGTCTGCAAGTTCCGTCGGTACACCGGGGCAATCGAGTTCGCTTGGTGCATCAG
>JBMOIW010000086.1:0-7307 GCA_049317145.1 Acidimicrobiia bacterium | reverse complement strand
TCTCGGGAGGCTCGGTTGACGGGAGCGATCCATACACAGCAGCCAGGCTCGTGCGAGTTGCAGTATCGGCGTCGGGTTCGCCGGTTGTTGCCGAGACGGTGACAAAGGGGAGCGCGGCGGCGAGCGCGCGCACAAGGTTGCGTTCGGCGCGCGTTGTTGTGCCGGGGAGCCACCAGAGAATGGTTCCGAGATCACTCGGCGGGTGCGCATCGATCTGGATGGCGGCCTGCTCGAGGAGATCGACGTCATCGAAGGTGCGCTCGACAACAACAGCGCGTACCGCTTGGAACACTGCAACGGCGCGGGCCGCATGCGGCGAGACCGCAGCGATGCGTTCGAGATCGGTGGGTGTCCCATTGCGTAACTCGGTGTACGCGCGGCGGTACGCGCGCAAAGTCGCGGGGGTTGCGGGCTGCCGACGCAAGGTGCGGCGAAGCTCGGCCGTCAGGCGCGCGGTGCTCAAGGGTCGCTTGCCCGCCGCGATCAGCGCGGGTGCACCGAGGAGACCGGCGAGGGCGCTGAGGGGCTCGCAGCGCACGTTGATGAGGCCGCGAGGGCGTCGGGCCAGGGTGTGGCGGGCGGCAAGGGCGGCGTAGCGGTTCGGGGCGATGACGTGCACTGCAGCCAGCGGGTCGTGCGCTTGCGCCCGCTCGATTGCGCTCGCCAGTGCCGCATCAGCCGGGGCGCCATATTGGGTCCAGATCAGGTCCACGGCCGCAGGCTAACGGCGACCACGGACAGCGGTGTCACAAATTCGTTCGGCTGTGGAACACTACGGCCATCAACGCTCTGTCTCGACTCGGTCGTCTCGGTCTCACCATCCTCGCGGGAGGCGTCGCCATGGCGCTGTGCCTCGCCGCGTTCATTCCCGGTGTGCGGGCCGTTGCCTCATCGAGTCGAGGCGAGAGTGATCTTCGCGTGGAGTTGTCGACGCTGTCGCAGACCACCACGGTCTACGACACCGACGGCAACGTCATTGGTCGACTCGGACTCGAGGATCGCCAAGACGCCAAGCTCGCGGAAGTCCCCAAGGTGATGATCGACGCGGTCATCGCGACCGAGGACCAGACCTTTTGGGTCAACCCGGGGGTCGACGTGCCGGCGCTGGTGCGCGCGTTGTTTCGCAACGTGGGCTCCGGTGGGATTCAACAAGGTGGTTCGACCATCACGCAGCAGTTGGTCAAGAACCGGATTCTGACTCCTAAACGCGACCTCAATCGCAAACTTCGCGAAATGTTGCTGGCGGTGCGGGTCAACGACGAGTTCACTAAGGAACAAATCCTCGAGCAGTACCTCAACACGGTCTACTTCGGGCAGGGTTCGTATGGCATCAAGTCCGCTGCGTCACGATTCTTTCGAACCACGGACGCGAATGGGGTAGAGCGAGGCAAACACCTGGATGAACTCACGGTTGCCGATGCTGCGCTCTTAGCCGGGCTAATCAGTAACCCTGAAGGCAACAACCCCTTCGAGCACCCAGAGCGCGCCAAGGCGCGACGCGCGACAGTCCTCGACATGATGCGCAACACCGGCGCCATTACCGATGCGCAAATAGCCGAGGCGCGTACTGCGCCGCTGCCCAACAAAAAGCCCGCTGCGGAATTGCGTCCGGACAATTTCTACGTCGAAGAAGTACAGCGTCGGTTGCTGCAAGACACACGTCTTGGGGCATCGCAACAAGAGCGGTACAACCGCGTCTTGCGCGGCGGACTCAAGATCTACACCGCGTACAACCCGCGCGCCCAGCAACTTGCTCAGGCGGCAGTGGACGATAACTTGCCCAAGCAAGACACCTTCACTGCCGCAATGGTCGTGATGGATCCGCGCACGGGTGAAGTCCCCGCATTCGTCGGCGGTCCGGACTATTTGAATCAGAAGTACAACCTCGCAACGCAAGGTGCCCGCCAGCCTGGGTCGACGTATAAAGCGATCACGTTGGCTGCAGCCATCGAGGCGGGATATTCACCGAACGACACCGTGGACGGCACGTCGCCATGCACGATCACCGCAAAGGGGTACGCTCCATGGCCAACGGCCAACGCGGAGCCCTACTCAGGCAGCGTGCTCTCGTTGCGATCAGCCACCGCGGGTTCGGTGAACTGTGCCTTCGCACACCTCATTGCTGCACTTGGTCCGGCCAAGGTTGCCGACATGGCGAAGCGCATGGGCATCAAAGGCAATGTTCCGGAGTACCTGTCCATCACCTTGGGTACTGCTGAGGCGTCGCCACTCGAGATGTCCACGGTGTTTGCAACGCTTGCCGCGGATGGCGTACGCCACGATCCGATTTTTGTCCGCAAGGTGGAATCCGCCAAGGGTGAAGTGATCTTTGAGTCGGACACCAAAGGCGAAAAGGTTATGGAGCCACAGGTGGCGCGCACGGTGACCAATATGTTGCGCGGAGTGATCACCGGTGGCACTGGGACACGAGCCAACATTGGTCGACCCCTTGCGGGCAAGACGGGAACTTCCGAGACCAACGGCGATGCGTGGTTCTGCGGCTACACCCCGGACGCTGCATCGTGTGTTTGGATGGGCGCCCCGGTGGGTCGTGTTCCGATGCGTCGTGTGGGTGCGTTCAGCCCGGTCTATGGCGGTACGTATCCGGCGATTATGTGGAAGGCGTTCATGATGCCGTGGCTCGAAAGTGTGGGGCCGACGCCGTTCCCAGACCCGGACACCTCGAAATGGGGTGGAGGCAAGTTCATCTCTGACGGTGGTCGGGGGGTCGAGCCAGCGCCGGATGAAACGAGCTCAAGTTCCTCGTCAATCCCGGATTCGGCGTCGAGTAGCTCCAGCTCGAGTAGCTCCAGCTCGAGTAGCTCCAGCTCGAGTAGTTCCACGTCGAGTAGTTCCACGTCGAGTAGTTCCACGTCGAGTAGTTCCACGTCGAGTACGACCACAACGTCTGCGACGACGACCACAACGGCTCCGCCCGGACCGTAACCTCGGGCCGCTCGGGCGGGTGGACGCGAAGCTGGTCGCTAGCATCGGGTGATCATGACGAACCTCATCGCTTTGCTCGACGTACAAGCGCACGATACGCAGCTCGACCAATTGCGGCACGAGCATTCCTCGACGCCCGAACGCGCGCAGGCGGCGTCGGCCGAAACGCAGCTTGCCGACTGCCGCGCGCAACTCGCGGCGGCGCGCCAGGAACGAGATGCCGTCGCAGCAGCCGAGAAACGTCTCGATGACGAAGCAGCATCCATCGAGGCTCGCGCAGCGGAAGCCGAAAAGAAGCTCTACTCCGGGACGATCACTTCGCCCAAGGAACTGCAAGCCCTGCAAGCCGATGTCGACGCATTGCGGGCGCATCGTTCGCAGGTCGAAGATCGTGAGCTCGAGATCATGGAAACCCGGGAGGCGCACGACGCCACCGTGCAACAGCTCGAACTCGCCCATGCTGTGCTCGCGACGACATTCGCCGATTTATGTGGGCAACGCGATGCGCGCTTGCGCGAACTCGATCAGCAAATCACCGAAGTGTTGGACCAGCGATCATCAATTTCCACGGGTGTTCCCGCGTCGCTGCTCGCCGAGTACGAACGGCGTCGCGTGGCCGCCCGCGGGATTGGTATCGCTCGACTCGTGGCCGGAACGTGTCAGGGCTGTCGATTGTCGATCCCCGCAACCGAGGTCGATCGCATGCGTCACGACCAAAGCGACACCTTGCATTTCTGTGACAATTGCGGCTGCATTTTGGTGGTGGGTGGATGACCGATCGCATCGAAATTGCTTGCGATGGAGGCTCGCGTGGGAACCCGGGTCCGGCAGCGATCGGCGCAGTGGTGCGCAACCTCGACGTTGATCCTCCGGTGATTCTGGCGACGGTTTCCGAGTGCATCGGAGACACAACCAACAACGTGGCCGAATATCGGGCATTGCTAGCCGGTCTCGAAGCAGCGGCGGTGTTCGGCGCACAGTCGGTGCGCGTGCAAGCGGATAGCGAACTGTTGATCCGTCAATTGCAAGGCAAGTACCGAGTGAAAAATGAAGGCTTACGGCCACTCTTTTTGGACGCGCAAGCATTACTTGCTGTGTATCGTGAGGTCGAACTCGTCCATGTGCGGCGCGAGTTCAATCGCGATGCAGATGCACTCGTGAACGCGGCGCTCGACGCGTCAGGGTCCTAGACCCACCATGTTGCTGTGGTACGCCGCAGTGTCCGTGGTGCTCGTACACACCATCTTTCGCAGCGTGGGGGTCGATTATCGCCTCGTTGCTTTCGGTGCGATGTTGCCATTGCTCATTGATCTCCCCTGGGGTCGACCGGCGTTCGGGCATACGTTGCTGTTCCCAGTTGTGGTACTCGCGTTCGTGATGCTCACAACCGTTGGTCGTTCGCGTCTGCTGCGCCGTCGGATGTTGTGCGTTCCGATCGGAATTTTTTGCGGAGTCGTGCTGTCGGCCTCGTGGCGGACCCCGGAAGTGTTTTGGTGGCCGACGCTCGGCATCCAGTTTCCGGCGGGGCATCTGCTGCCGGCGTGGTGGATCGTTGCGATCGAAGAGGTCCTCGGCCTGATTGCGCTGTGGTGGATCGTCGGCGTGGGTTCGCTGTACGAAGCCGGTCCGCGTCGGGAGTTTCTCCGCACCGGTCGGTTGGCCTCGTTGCCTTCGCGGTCGGCACCGCCGCCGGGGGGACGCTGATGCTGACGTTGGTGCGACATGGCGAAACGCAGAACAATCGTGAGGGTCGGCTGCAAGGGCGAACCGACATTGCGCTGACCGACGTTGGGCGCGCGCAGGCCACTGCCGTGGCTCGCATGATTGGCGCGTCGGTGCACCCCGAGGGTGGTGTCGTACGCATCATGTCGAGCCCGCTCCGTCGGGCGTACGAGACTGCGTCAATTATTGCGAACACGTTGCAGCGCGAGGTGGAGATCGACGATCGCTTAATCGAGATTGATTACGGCATTTGGGAAGGCCGCGTATTCCAAGAGGTGCTTCGTGACGAAGACCCCTTGTGGCGCACAGACCCGACGTTCGCGCCGCCCGGTGGAGAAAGCGTTGAGCAGGTTGTGGAGCGAGTCGCTGACTTTGTGCGCGAGATCCTCCCCGAGGATGCCCCAAGTGAGCAGTTGGTTATTGCGGTAAGTCACGTATCACCGATCAAAGCCGCAGTCACGTACGCGCTTAGCATCGATCCGATGCGCTCCTGGCAGATGCATCTTGATTTGGCGTCGATCACCCGCCTCGGGCGTCGCCGCAACGCGTTGGTGTTGCAGACGTTCAACGAAACGCTCCATCTCGACGCCGAAGTGTCATCGCGGCGGTAGCAGTGCATCACCACCGGATTTGCATGCGTAGCCCGCGTGCGTCGAGCGGTGCATTGTCGGGCGCAGCGTGGAACGTGTTGTTAGCGATCCGGAATGCGCTCCAAAGCAGCGCGCACGCGTCGAGCAGATCATCGGCCGCGGCGCCCCGGGGTACTGCGGGCACGGTGATCCCCGCCTGTTCGAGCAGCCGCTGACGATGGACGCGCCCTTCTGCGGTCTTTTTATTCGCTGCGACCGGCGTTCCGCGGTTGAGGGCAGCGAAGGCCAGCTCGGGGTGCACTTCGTGCACGCGCGTGTTCAGTCTCGGGGTCATGCGCGCGTCAACTTCTTCGATTTTCGGCAGAATGTTGAGGGTCTGCAGCGTAATGCGCGCACCGAGGCGTTGAGCCTCCGACAATGTGCGGGCGCCGAGCGCACATCGGGGCGGCGGGGAGAACACTGACGCAGCGCGGGTCCGGCCGAGCAGCTTGCGCGCCGCTCTGTCGCATTCCCGGCCGCCCGTTTCGTGCGCGTCGAGCAACCCAATAGGCATGTCGAGCGCGAGGACGCAATCGGACGGAAGCGCATCGAGGACTGCGGCGAACGTTGAGACGACTGCGGCCTCACCGGGGGTGACGATCACCCAACCACTGCGACACCCATCGATCCCGGCAACTGGTTGATGCACAGGTCGATGCTATCGGGCGTTGCGCCCCGTCAGGCTGACGAATTCTGCGCGATCACGATTGTTGCGACGCAGGTTTCTTCTTCGCTCACGAACCTTGTGCGCTTCGCAAACTGTTTTCGATTTCCGCGCGATGTGCTTCGGGATCGCTGACACCTGCGTCGCCCAGAACCCGGATGATGTCGTCGGCCGTTGTGGCAGAGGTAATCGGGATTTCGAGCGCGCCCCCGCCGCCCCCGGGCATGTGTGGATATTCACGTCCGTTTACCCATACCGTGACCGTTCCGGCAGATCCGTCGGTGCTAGGAATCGCAGCTTGAGCCGCCGGCTGTGGGGTCGGTGCTGTTGCAATCACGTTCGCGGTGTCGGCTGGTTTGCAGTTCGCCGACCAGAAGTGATGAAAGAAATTGCTTCGGTCGGCGTCGGTTGCGATTCCCTGATCGATGAGACCTTGCCACGCCTTTCCGTACCATTTGGCGAGTGCATCCGAACTAAGCCCAGCAGGCGGCTGGGGGAGTGACGCCGCTCCACCGTGGTAGATCGCGTGAAAGGATGCGGCCTGCTGCTGCTCTGTGGCGAGTCCTTGGTCGATCATGCCTTGCCAGTATTTCGCGTACCACTTCCGTGATTGCTCCGACCCAGGATCGGGTGCAATGGGGAAATAAGTTTCCGGGCGAAACTCCTGCTCCAACTTAGGTACTACAACGGGGGTCCGGTGTGCAGTCGAATCGCGTATGGCCATTGGGCTTTCTGGCCAGTACGCCCGCATCTTTTGATCGAAGGTGAGCTGCGGGCCAACCTTGTTGGCTTTGATTGATTCGGACTCGTACAAATGGGCCAGGTTCGGCGTCGTGAAATACGTCGACGCCAGGGTGGTGCCGGCAGGCAAGTATCCACCGGCAACCATCATCTGCATGAACGCGGTGTGCGTTGTATTCAGCTCGCGTGTCGACAGCTTGAGTCGTTGCTGGCCACTGGTCGGCGATCCCATCGTGTCGGCGGCGCTGACATTGTTGGCTACCTGTTCGAGCATGGTGCCATCGGTGCCGAGCGAGAGCATTGCGTTGGCGACAGTGGTCTCGAGGTCTCGCAGCGTTTCTTGGCTCCCCGGGGTGAGCGTCGGGAACACCGGGCCGTTGAGCGCAGACACGGTGTCGACATCAAGAGGATCCACCAGGTTCGTCCACGGCGGAAGGCTGGTGAACGTGTTGTCACCGACCGTCATGTGCGCATTCCAAGTGGTGAGATCGATGCGGACATTACCGATCGTGCTGATGTTCTTGGTGATTTCCCGCGCCACGGTTTTGAGGCGTCCGGGGTTTGCGTAGAACTCTGTCATTGCGTTGCTCCAACCGCGTGTCGGT
>JBMOIW010000085.1:0-7499 GCA_049317145.1 Acidimicrobiia bacterium | reverse complement strand
CGGGCTGTACGTCGCGGGTCCGGTGGGAGCACCCCACCCGATGGACTGTTGCGCTATTCGCAGTAGCGGACTCAACGCCGGTATTGGCGGACACCCACAACCTCTTGGTGTGCTCCAACGTGCACAGCTCGGGGATATCGAAACGTTGGTCACGATTGGTACCGATCCCTTTGGGGGTGCGGGACGTGCGCTCGAACGTGAGGCGCTCGAAGGCGTACGGGTTCATCTCCATATCGGAACGATTGGTTCTGATGCGTTACCCGTGCGCGGGACGCGCGTGGTGGTGCTGCCGGGTAATGCCGCAACCCGTATTGGCGAGATCATCGCTGCGGTCACGCAGAGACCTGCGGACGTGGACTGGACCACCTCACCTGGGTTGGTGCAGCACCGCGGCGACGATCGGTACGCATTCGTTGCGCGCGCCCTGGGGAGCGCGTAAGCACGTCGGTGCGAAACTACTGCTACGAACAACGGGGATCACGGCATGAGTGACTATTCCGAACTGGCGGAACTCGCCGAGTATGCGGCCTCCATCGGCGGGTTGATTGTCGCCGATGCGTTTGGTGCGCCGCGGGAGTTTTCGGCCAAGGGCCCGGGGGATTGGGTCAGTGAGATCGATCTGCGCAGCGAAGAAGCGATTCGCACCGTCTTGGAATCGTCCGGGCTTCCGGTGTTTGGTGAAGAAGCGGGTGGGGAGCGCAGCGCGCTCGGCTGGCTCGTTGATCCGCTGGATGGCACGACCAACTTTCTGCGCGGAATCGCGGCCGTGGGAGTTTCCGTCGGACTCGTTGCCGATGGTGTTCCCGTCGCGGGTGCGGTGTACGCGCCGATGCTTTCCGAGATGTACACCGCGTCGTTCGGCGATGGCGCGTATCGTAACTCCGAACGTATTGGCGTTGCGGCGCGTGATGTTGCGCACGCAATTACTGCGACGGGTTTGCCGTTTCGCCGCAAAGCCCGTCTCGATGAGTACTGGCCGTTTTTCCGCGCCGCGTTTGCCGCGCTGGAAGATGTGCGGCGCATCGGTGCTGCGAGTCTCGATCTTGCGTGGACTGCGGCCGGAGTCGTTGATGGGTACTTCGAGTTGTCGCTTGGCCCGTGGGATGTCGCTGCGGGCGCGTGCATCGTGCGCGAAGCGGGTGGCATCGTTACCGACTGGCATGGCGACGCAAATGCGTGGCTCAATTCGGGTGATGTGATCGCTGCGAGCCCACCGGTCCACGCGGCACTGCTCGCAATCGCTGAGGACGCGCGCGCGTAAACGCCGGCGTGTTCCCAGACCCTTTCCGGGTAGTTCAGCAGTGCGCACGCACAATCGCGCGGCGAAATCAGTGGTGGCACTTGCTGGTGTAGTTCGCCGGGTAGGGTTTCCCCGCGCCAGTAATGGCACCCACACTTTGAGCCCGCCCCTGGAGGACGAATGAGCGCTGCCACCTCGCCCCGCACCGTTACGGTTATTCCCGGAGACGGGATCGGTCCCGAATGCGTTGCGGCTGCCGTCGAAATCATTGACGCAACGGGGGTGGCAATCGATTGGGAAGAGCGCCACGCCGGGGAACGAGTCTTTAAAGAGGGCATTGCGTCGGGCGTGCCCGAGGACACCATCGAGTCAATCAACCGCACGCGCGTCGTGCTGAAGGGCCCCCTTGGTACTCCAATCGGGTACGGCGAAAAGTCGGCCAACGTCACGTTGCGCAAACTCTTCGAGACCTACGGCAACATCCGCCCCGTGCGCGAGTTGCCCGGTGTGCAGACCCGGTATTCGGGTGCTGGTGTTGACCTCGTGGTGGTGCGCGAGAACGTCGAAGACCTGTATGCCGGTATCGAGTATATGCAAACCCCCGGGGTAGCGCAGTGTCTCAAGCTCATCTCGCGCAAAGGGTGCGAAAAAATTGTGCGACTGGCCTTTGAGTTCGCACGCAGTGAGGGCCGCCAGTCCGTGGCTTGTGCGACAAAGTCGAACATCATGAAGTTCACCGAAGGTGAACTCAAACGCACCTTCGAGCGCATAGCGCCCGAATACCCCGACATCGAGTCCTGGCACATCATCATCGACAACTGCGCCCATCAGCTCGTCAAAAAACCCGAGCAGTTCGATGTCATCGTGACCACCAACATGAACGGCGACATTCTCTCCGACCTCACGTCCGCGCTCGTTGGCGGATTGGGGTTCGCGCCGTCGGCCAACTTGGGAAGCGATGTCGCCATCTTCGAAGCGGTGCATGGCTCGGCGCCGAAGTATGCGGGCCGCAACGTCATTAACCCCTCGGCGGTAATTCTGTCGTCAGTGATGATGCTCAAATACCTCGGCGAGTTTGACGCCGCACAAGAAATTGAGCATGCGGTACTTGCCACGTTGCAGCAGGGCAACCTCACCGGCGATGTCGTTGGGTACGACCGGGGTATCTCCACGAGCGACTACACCAAAGCAATCATCGGCAACCTTGGTGCGCGCGTCGACGGGTACATCGTGCGCAACGCAAAGCCAATTCAGTTCCCGAACGTGTCGCGTGACCCGGTGATGGTGCGTCCCGAAACGCGCGAAGTCATCGGCGTCGACGTGTTCGTCGAGACGGGCGAGTTTCCCGACGTCGTCGGGCCGCAACTCGAGGCGCTGGCCGAAGGTTCGCCGCTGCGGCTCAAGATGATGTCGAACCGCGGTACCAAGGTGTACCCGGAAGGCAACCGCAACATCGACGTCGTCGATCAATACCGGTGTCGGTTCGTGCGGCGCAACGACGATGCGGCGATCACGTACGCCGATATTCGCGATCTCTTAGGACGTATCGAGTCCAAGTTCTCGTGGTGCCACACCGAGTTGCTGCAACTCTTCGATGGCGCACCCAGCTACACGAAGGCCCAGGGCGAAGACTGACCAACTAGCCGAGTAGATCGCGCATTGATACCGGCCGTGCTGTTCGGCGCACTGCGGCGAGTTCTTCTCCGAACGCGGAGTAGACCGCGTTGGTAATCGCGAAGCATCGCTGTTCGTTTTCGAGCACGCCAGCGAGCCCGTTGGTGATGAGGACGCATACGAGCCCAGTTTCGGCGTCGGCGAATCCGCGGGAGGAGCCCATGCCGTTGTGCCCGAACACTGCGCGGGACGTGCCGCCGGTGAACACGATCTGCACGCCGAGTCCCCAGGGTTGTGTCACGGGCAAACTGCGATCTTTGAGGCCCGAGCGATGGGTGGTCCGGATGGTTGCGACCGTCGTAGGTTCGAGAATCGCTGGTCCGTATCCCAACAGCGATTCATAAAAGCGGCCCAATGCGCGCGCGGAGCCGCGCGTGCTGCCACCGGGATCTGGTTTGGCGATGTGCCACGGCGCGTTGTGGTAGCGATCCGCGTGATAGGGAAGCATTTGCATCATGCCGTCACGTGGTGCGAACACGTGATAGCCGCACCAATGCACTGGGACAAGGCGCGCGCCGAGTTCGCGCTGTTCTGCTTCCGGGATCGCGATGCGGATATCGACTCCGAGCGGCGTAGCGATTTCCTCACGGACATACTCCGTAATGGGCCTTCCATCGATTGCTTCGACGATCGCGCCAAGGACTTTCCAGCCGCTCGTTGGGTGATACCCCGCGGCCGTGCCCGGCTCCCATTCGGCGGGGTGTGCAGCGATGCGGTCGATTGCTTCTGCGTACGACACGTCGGTGTCGAACAACTCGTGGCCCACCATGGTGAATCCGCCGGTATGGACAAGCACATGGCGCACCGTGCACGCCTCTTTGCCGTTACCCCATCCGGGAATGAATGCAGCGACGGGAGTATCGAGATCGAGTTGTCCGCGTTCCACGAGTTGCATAATCGCCGCCGTTGTCACGGGCTTTCCCGACGAGTACCACAGCAGGTAATCGTCTGGATCGAGGGCTCGGCCCGGCGCTGACTCGCCGATCGCGGTATCGAGGAGCGGGACACGGTTGCGGGATACGTATATCTGAGCCCCGGGATGCCACCCGGCCGCGCGCTGTTCTTCGAGCAGTGCGACGACGGGGGAGAAGTCCGGGACAGCGGGCACGATGTCAGATTAGGGCGGCGTCGGGAAGGCCCACCTCGAAAAATCGTTTGACACCGTTCGGAAATATTGGTTTGCTCTCCGCTGGCTTAGGAGAACCCGTGTCCGCACTCGTACTGCCCAGATTGCACCACCAGACGCCCCGCGGAACGAGCGCGCGCCATTTTGGCGCCACCTCCACCAATGGCAAGTACGCCACGCGGTTTACCCCTGGCTCCCGAAGGTTGCAGCACACCTAGCGACAACGTTGTTTCGTGTGTTCCGGCCGTCGGGTTCCCCCGGCGGCCTTTTTTTGTTCCGGGGCCCACACCAACGCTGTAAAGGAATCCCAATGTATGCACTCCTGCTCCCCGCAACGTGGCAGCAACTGGCGCGATGTCGTTTCGTCGCGCCCGAAATGGCTGCGCGCTTTTTTAGTGATGATCCGGAGGAGATCAACGCGGCGAAGACCTTCTGTGCGACCTGTCCGGTGCGCGCCGAATGCCTCGCCGACGCAATTGCGCGCCGAGAGCCCTGTGGGGTCTGGGGCGGCGAGTTGATCCTTGGCGGCAAAGTCGTCGCCGAGAAGCGGCGGCGCGGCCGTCCCCGCAAGGAGCGGCCGGATATCGTCCCCGAAAGGGAGCCGGCCGTGGCCTGAGCCGGGCCGGCTCCAACTTGGCTAGCCTTCCGGCTCCGTATCGGGCGTGTAGCTCAGTTGGTTAGAGCGCCTGCCTTACAAGCAGGTGGTCGGGGGTTCGAGTCCCTCCGCGCCCACGTTGTTCCCGGCCGCAGAGAAATCGCTTGTGGTGGGGCTTCATCGCTGCAGATCGTCGGACCGCGGCTGAACAGTTAGGGCAGGCGCTGGAACCAGATCAGCGAGAACAGTCCGGCGAGAAACGCAAAGAGCAGCCCAAAGCCCACGAACCACGAGCTCATGTCGAGCCGTTTGACTTCGACACCGATCTGGCGACCGATATTTTGGTAAATCGTCTTTAGCGCGGAAGAACTTGCGGCTTCGAAGTACTTGCCCCCGGTTTCGCCGGCGATGGCTTCGAGCGCGGCGCCATCAACCGGCACACGCACTTCGCTCCCGTTCGTCGGGTTGACGATGGTGCCTTCGTTGGTGCCGAACGCAATGGTCGTGATCGGGATGCCCGCGTCGTTAGCTGCTGCGGCGGCGTCGTCATTCGGGCGGCCACTATTGGTCGAACCATCAGACATCAAGACGATGCGCGCTGGCGCTTGCGACGAATCTTTGTTCGACGCCGGTTCTTTACCGATGACCTCTGCGGTGCGAAGCGCATCAAGCGATGCATAAATCGCTTCACCGATTGCAGTACCAGAGGCGAGTTCGAGGTTGTTAATCGCGCGTTCGAGCGGAGCGCGATCGAAGGTGGGTGCGACCGCTACCGTTGCGGAGCCGGCAAAGTGCACGAGTCCGATCTGAACGTTGGCTGGTGCAGTGCGGGCAAACGATGCAGCCGCCGCCTTTACTGCCGCGATGCGACTGGGATCCACATCGGTTGCTTGCATCGAGATGGACACGTCGACTGCGAGGATGACCGTAGAGCGCTCCCGAGGCACCGTGCGTTCTTGAGCCGGGCGCGCAAATGCGATGACGAACAGCACAAGCGCCAGCAAGGTGGCGATCGCCGCCAGATGGCGGCGCCACCCTGGCCGTTTCGGTGCGATCGACGCGAGGAGGTCCGTGGTGGAGAAGCGCACCGCGTACTTCGGGCGCAGGAATTGCATGACGAGATACGCAATTCCGAACCCAAGGGGAACGAACAGCAGGAGCAATCGCAGCGGCTGGGTAATGGTCATCGCAGAGCTCCATTCGGACGTGCCGCACCCGTGCGACGCGCTTTGCGGCGAGCAACAAAACGCACAAGTGCGCCTATGAAATCATCATCGGTTCGGACACGAAGGTGTTCGACGCCGGCGCCGGTAAGCGCATTGGCAATTGCCCGTCGCTGTTCTTGCGCGGCTTGGGCGTAGCGCGCCCGGAGTTTCGCGCTATTCGTTTGGACTTCGAGTTCGCGCCCGGTTTCGGGATCGATAATGCGCAATACCCCAACGGCAGGGAGTTCCAGCTCGCGTGGATCGATAACTTCGCCAGCAAGGACATCGTGACGCTCGGTGAGCGCCCGAAGTTCACGCTCCCATCCGGGTGCCGCCAAGAAGTCGGAAACCACGACCACCAAGCCGCGTTTGCGGGCGATGCGACGAAGCTGGCGAATGCCGGCACCGAGTTGCGTGCCGCCCATGTTGGCGTCAATTGGGGCCGAGGCGGCCAACGCTTGCGTGACCAAGGTGTGCAACATCGCCATGAGATTGTTCCGTCCGGTGCGCGGCGGAATCATCGTGGTCGAACCATCTGCATGCAATGCCAACGCGCCGATCCGGTTGCCCAGGCGTGCAGTTAAGAACCCAACGGCTGCGGCAATCGCAATCGCAAGATCACGTTTTTCACAATTCGCCGTTCCGAACGCGAGGCTCGCCGATAGGTCCACGAGCACCCATGCTTCGAGCTCGTGGTCCGCAACGGTGTCGCGCACGAAGGGATCTTGCGTGCGCGCCGTGACGTTCCAATCGATGCGCCGCACGTCATCCCCAGGAACGTATAGGCGAGCGTCGCCGGGTTCACTGCCGTGCCCGGGAACGAGCCCGAGGTAATCGCCGTGCAAAATACCGTCGATCTTGCGGGCAATGCCGAGGTCGAGTCGGCGCAGCACCGCTTCGGGTGCAAGCGCAGCAATGCGCGGGGGTGCGCCATTGGGGTGCATACGTCCCCCGTCGGGTGCGGCGTTGGTCATGACGCGGGACGTTCTCCGGCGATCGGTCCGGGCGTGAGGTCATCAATGCTGCCGGCCGTGGGCGGGTACTCCGCCGATGGTGCACTCATGGGCACCGGGTTTGGTGTGGGCATCGGCGGTGGCAGTTGTACCGGCGTCAGGGCCGACGGCATCGGCGCTCCCGGAGGTGCCGACGGATATGCCGCAGGCGCCACGCCCGGTGCAGTCGGTGCGGGTATCGACGCATAGGCCGCGGCCGCGCTTTCGTCTTGTCCGGGAACGATGCGCGGTGCCCCGACGGTGCCGAGAAGTTGATCGAGAATCTGCTCGACCGTTATTCCGTCGGCGAGCGCTTCGTAACTCATCACAATGCGATGACGAAGCACTTCGGGCGCAATGTCAAAGACGTCTTGGGGAAGCAAGAAGTTTCGGCCCCGCATGAGGGCGAGTGCTCGACCGGCGGCAACGAGTCCGAGCGATGCGCGAGGGCTCGCTCCGAACGCGATGTAGGGGGCCAGCATTGGGAGTGCATGATCGTTGGGATACCGCGTTGCGAGCACGATGCGCACTGCGTAATCGGCAACCCGGGGATCGACATAGACCTCTTCCACGCTGCGTTGGAGATCCAAAAACTCTTCTGTCGTCAACACGGCGCTGGCCTCAGGCGGATTGACTCCCATGCGGCGAACAATTTCGAACTCTTCGC
>JBMOIW010000084.1:0-7703 GCA_049317145.1 Acidimicrobiia bacterium | reverse complement strand
TGATCGCATGATGAGAGTCAATCTTCAACTCAATGCAGTGCCGATTCCACCGCAGAACGTCATTACGAGAGACAACGTCACGGTGATGGTCGACGCAGTCGCGTTTATGCGGGTATTTGACCCGCAAGCGAGTGTGATTAATGTTGTGAACTGGTATGTGGCGGCGCAACTCGTCTCGCAGACCACATTGCGGTCGATTGTCGGTCGCCACGAACTCGACCAGTTGCTTTCGGAGCGTGATCTCGTGAACCGTGAGCTGCAGCAGACCCTCGATTCCCAGACGGAAGGGTGGGGGGTTAAGGTCGAGCGCGTCGAAGTGCGTGATGTCGCTTTGCCGGACACGATGCAACGCGCCATGGCCCGACAAGCCGAAGCGGAGCGAGAGCGGCGGGCGAAGATTGTTGCGGCCCAAGGTGAGCTTGAGGCTTCCGAAAAATTGGCGCAAGCCGCGCAAATCATCGATCGTGAGCCCGCAGCATTGCAGCTCCGACAGTTGCAGACAATGGTGGAGATCTCGTCGGAGCGAAACTCAACCATCATCTTCCCGATTCCGTATGAGGTGCTTGGCGCGCTCAAACGAATCGCCGAGCAGTAGCGCAGCCGCGTCCTACGAAGCCAGCCACTTGTAGGACGGAATTGCTGTACCTCCGCGATGCCTACCTGCAGGAATTTGTCGCAACGGTGACGGCCGCCGACGGCAACGCCGTGGCGTTAGACGTGACTGCGTTTTATCCCACCGGTGGTGGTCAACCGCACGACACTGGGGTGCTCGGTGCCGCGCGCGTTAGTGCCGCGCGCGTTAGTGCCGCGCGCGTTAGTGCCGTGCGCAAGGTCGGGCTCGACGTCTGGCACGAACTCGATGGTCCGCTTCCCGCAGTAGGTGACACGGTGCACGGCGCGATTGACTGGGAGCGTCGCTATCAGCTCATGCGCCCACATTCGGCGATGCATGTGCTCTGTGGTGTGATCTGGCAGCGGTGGGGCAAGGCGGTCACCGGTGGCAACATGCAACCGCTTTCGGGGCGCATGGACTTTGCATTCGATCCGGTCCCCGAGGGGTTTGCGACCGACGTTGAATCGCTTATCAACGCTGAGATCATCGCTGATCGACCGATCGAGGTCACGTTTTTGCCTCGCGGGACCGCACTCGAAGACTCCGACCTCATTCGCACTCAGGCCAATCTGATCCCCGAAACCGTGACCGAGATTCGCGTCGTCGACATTGTTGGCCTCGACAAGCAGGCTGATGGAGGAACGTATGTGCGATCGACCGTCGAAATCGGCGCGCTACGGGTCGCAAAGCTGGAAAACAAGGGCAAAGGCAACAAGCGCGTACGGGTAGAGATTCTCGACGCGCTCGACTAGCGGAACGCTGCGTGCGGTCGAGGTGCCCCGCACCTTCGCGCCGTGTATGTGCTGAGTCGGGTGTGGGTAGTACCAGTGCTTCTTCCTGCCGCTTGGACCGTTGCCGATGGACGCTGTTGTCTCGACGATCGACCCCTTGGAATCGAGTGCTCGCTTACTGCGGGACTTGCGTTCCAGTGCGGCCGGCCTGACGCAACGGGAGGCGGATCGCCGCCTCGTCGTCGTTGGGCCCAACAGGCTCGAGCGGCGGACCCGTCGACGATGGTGGCGAGCGCTCCTCGGGCAATTTACACACCCGCTCGCGCTGCTCCTCTCGTTGGCGGCGGTACTCGCGGTGGTATCTGGTTCGGCGCTGCTCGCGGGCGCGATTGCCTTGGTCATTGGCATCAATGCGGTGTTCGCGTTTTGGCAAGAGCAACAAGCCGAGCGTGCGGTGGAGTTGCTCGCGCAGTTGTTGCCCTCTCGCGCCACGGTGATCCGTGACGGTATACCGCGCGCGGTAGATGTCGCCGAGCTTGTCCCCGGAGACATCTTGGCAATCAAAGAGGGGGATCGCGTATGTGCTGACGCGCGATTGCTATCCGGATCACTCGAGGTGGACTGTTCAGCGCTCACGGGAGAATCGGTTCCCGTGGTACGCGTTCCGGGGGAAGCCGATCGTGGGGTGCCGCTTCTCCATGCACAGGACTTGGTGTTCAGCGGTGCAACCTGTGTTGCTGGCGCGGCGCGCGCGGTGGTCTTTGCGACGGGTATGCGCAGCGAATTGGGCCGTATCGCTGCGCTCACCGAGCGGGTGCACCAAGAACGCAGTCCGCTAGAACGCGAAGTGCGTCGAGTCGCGATGCTCATTGCCGTCGTTGCCGTGGTGATCGGCGTGGCGTTTCTCCCGCTTGGCATGTTGGCGGGACTGCCGTTCGGTGATGCGGCCATTTTTGCGGTAGGGCTCATCGTGGCCAACGTCCCGGAAGGGTTGTTGCCAACGATCACCCTGGCGTTGGCGCTCGGGGTGCGAGTGTTGGCGCGCCAAGGGGCGTTGGTGAAGCGGCTCAGCGCGGTGGAGACGTTGGGTTCCACGGCAGTGATTTGCACCGACAAGACGGGAACGCTGACGGAAAACCGTATGCACGTTGTGACGGTGCTGACGCCTTCGGGCTCATATCCCGTCGACCGCGCAAACACCCCTGAGATAGTGCGGGCGGATTCGGATCTTGTGCGCATCGCACAGGTAGCACTCGCATGTACCGCCATTGATGTCTCGGCGGTCCGGGCCGGAAACGGAGTCGGCGACCCAACCGAACTTGCCATCGTGCGCCTCGGATTAGCCATTCAGACTGCGAGTAGCGCTCCGACGGTGGTCGAGCAGCGCGCGGTGTTTGCATTCGATCCCGTGTTGCGGGTGATGTCGACTATCGACTGGGTAGGTGGACAGTGTTGGGTGCACATGAAAGGTGCGCCGGAGGAAGTCTTGGCGCGTTGCAGCATGGTGGGCGATGCGCGCGGCACGCAACGCGTACTCAATGCTGTGGAGCGCGAGCAGCTCCTCGAGCGCATCAATCAAGAAGCGGCTCAGGGAATGCGCATGCTGGCGTTTGCAGCAAGACCCACGACGGCTGTGCCGACGAGTCGCGCGCTTGCCGAGCAGGATTTGTGCTTTCTGGGCGTCGTGGCGCTCCTCGATCCCCCACGTCCGGAGGTCCCGGCCGCCGTTGTGCAATGTCGCGCTGCGGGAATTCGCATTTTGGTGGTGACTGGCGATCATCCCCTTACCGCACGAGCGATTGCCGCGCGGATCGGTATTGGCGCTGGTTCGGAGCTTGGCGTTGTCCTTGGAGATGACCTCGATCGCATGACTGAAGATGCGCTCGATGCACTGCTCGACGTCCCTGGGCCGGTTCTGTTTGCCCGTACTTCGCCCGAAGCGAAGTTGCGCATCGTCGACGCGGTGCGTTCGCGAGGCGATGTCGTTGCCGTCACCGGAGACGGTGTCAACGATGCCCCAGCACTGCGACGCGCCGATATCGGTGTAGCGATGGGGCGCTCCGGCACCGAGGTTGCTCGCGAAGCTGCAACCATGGTCTTAACCGACGACAACTTCGCGACGGTCGTGACTGCGATACGCGAGGGACGACGTGCCTACGCGAACGTGCGAAAATTCATGTTTTATATTTTCGCCCACGCAACACCGGAAGCGGTCCCGTTCTTGGTCTTTGCACTCTCCGGTGGCCGCATTCCGCTGCCGCTCACTGTCTTGGCGATCTTGGCAATCGACCTTGGAACCGAAACATTCCCGGCGTTGGCACTTGCGCGTGAGCCGCTCGAGCCGGGAGTCATGCAGGAGCCGCCGCGCGCCCGCAGGCGCGGCATTGTGTCACTTGGCATGTTGTTGCGCGCGTGGGCATTTGTCGGTGCAATATCCGCGGCCCTTTCGGTTGGTGCATTTCTGGTGGTGCTGACGAGCGCGGGATGGCATCCCGGTGCGCCGATAGGGCCGGGTACGCCGCTCCACCGGGCGTACCTTGAGGCCACATCCGTGACCTTTCTCGCCATCGTGTTGTGCCAAGTTGGAACCGCAGTTGCGGCGCGCACCGAACGGGTTGCACTGCGTGCGATTGGGATCTGGAGTAACCCGATGCTGTGGTGGGCAATTGTGTTTGAGTGTGCGTTTGCCGCGGCGCTCGTATACCTACCTCCGCTCCAAGCGCTGTTTCGAACCGCGGCCGTTGGGCCAAGGGTGCTCATTGCGATGTTGCCGTTCCCGTTCGTGGTGTGGGGTGCGGACGAACTTCGGCGGGCCATCGTTCGGCGCCGTCGTACCGCCTTCATAGCGTCACAACCGGGCGGTGACCGGGTTGACTAACGTTCTGGAATCCCTATGCAGCAACTCACGCCCGAGCACACTGCCCCTCCTGTCGATGCGCCGGTTGCTCCACCATCAGGGCCGATGGGCCGCAAGCCGACAGTGGTCCTTGGCGTGTTTATCGGTGCGCTTGTGGTTGCGCTGGGTGTTGCGCTCCTGGCCAGCGGCAAAACGATCTCTGGTCCGCATCGTGGCACGGCTACCAAATCCGGTAACGCTGCTGCGCCAACAACAACTACAACGACCTTGCCGAAACCGCCGCCGGCACCACCGTCGGACACGCGTCGTCTTTCCACGGTGAAGAACGTCGGCGGACCAATCAGCCCCAAATCAGTGGTCGCATCCGGACACGGCATTGTCGTTGCACAAAACATGATGTACCGGCATTCGGTATCCGTATTTGGTGCGGACGGCGCGCCGATTACCACCATTGACGACAGCATCACATTGGCGAACTTCGGGGTTGAAGGTCACCCAGGCGTCTCGCGCGGTGCACCGGTCGAAGCTGCGTTCTCGCCAGACGGAAAGTACGTGTACGTCACAAACTACGCGATGTATGGCGCCGGATTTGGCCCAGAAGGCAAGGACGACTGCACGCCACGGTCAGGGGTGAGCAATAGTTTCCTCTACCGCATCAATCTGGCGAACTATGCCGTTGATGCTGTCGCTGCAGTGGGCGCAGTCCCTAAATACGTTGCGGTGACTCCTGATGGTGCAACGGTTCTCGTGACGAACTGGTGTAGCTGGGATCTGAGCGTCGTCGATGCAGCAACCATGAAAGAAACACGGCGAGTCAAACTCGAGGCATATCCCCGGGGGATTGCGATAGTGCCCGGCTCGCAAACGGCGTACATCGCGGTGATGGGTGCACGTTCGATCGCCAAAGTTGCGATAGGGAGTGGCGCGCTTACCTGGTTGCGAAACGTCGGGAATGGCCCGCGTCATCTTGTGATGGACTCTACGGGGCGTTGGTTGTACGCAACACTCAACCAAGAGGGCGCGGTAATCAAAATCGACACCCAGTCCGACACTGTGGTGCGGCGCGTCCGCACCGGGCAAGCGCCGCGCAGCATGGCGATTGCGCCTGATGACTTGTCGTTGTACGTGGTGAACTACGAATCGCACAACGTCACAAAACTGCGTGCAGCGGATCTGGGACTCTTACAGACCGTGCCAACCGGCACGCATCCGATCGGAATTACCTACGAGCCGATGCAACATCGGGTGTGGGTCGCCATCTACACGGGAAACATCCTGGTGCTCGCCGACTCCTAGGCGCGGCAGTTCTTACGAACTTCTCACCAGATCCTTGGTGACCACAGAATCGTGCCATGGCATCCTGAACGGGTGAGCGATCTCCTGCCGCCGCTTCCGTCATCGCCTGCGCCCGCCCCCCGCGCTGCAGGTCGAAAACGGCATGCGGCTGCGGGGACACGCCGCTTTACCCTCATCTCAAGCATCGTCGCGGCCCTGGGGCTTACTGCAGTGATCACGTCGAATACGGCGGCAAAGGATGCTGCGGCGGCTTCCCCCTCCACGACGACTTCACCGCAGACCCAATCCAGCGCATCTCAGTGGCAGCGACACTGGGACAGGGTCGACGATCAACCTCGCACCAGCCCTTCGACGACGAATCCAGGGTCGCAAGCGCAACGTCCGGCGTTGACTCCGACGAGCTCGCCCAGTCCAACTACGACAACCTGGGCAAGTTCTCAACCGCGCACTCGGACGAGCGGCAGCTAATGCACTATTGAAGCTTCTGGGACGTCGGGACCACTACCGTGGAGCCCGACCCAAGGACGTCATCGTTGCCCGAAATTGCTGAACCCACTGCCACCTCGCATCGACGCAAACCGCGTCGATTGCGCAACGTGCTCGAGGATCGCCGGCGCCGCCACTACTCGGACGCAGTGCAACTTGCACTCGCGTTGTTGGCAATGCTGTGGTGGGCACTGCGATACGGAAAGCAGACAATATTGGACCACTTGGGTGATGCGGTCGTTGCGGCATTACCGCGCGGGTTCGATCCCATCGCCGACGGTCTTTACTTCCTTGGCGGCATTTGGATCGCGCTCGTTGTCGTTGCTGGCCTGATGCTTGTTCGACGATTCGAAGCCGCGGGCCAAGTTGCGGTGACCAGTGCGATTGCCTGGTGGGGTTCTGGGCTCGTCGGTTGGATCACAACTGGGAAAGCCGCGTTTGGCGATGCAACGATTCGCACCACGCCGGATGCGCCGGTGACGCGCGTTGCCGTTGTGGTCGCGGTGACGTTGGCGATGGCGCCATTTGTTCCGATCGTGGTGCGCCGGCTGGGGCTTGTTGTGGCGGCCACCGTGGGATTGGCCAGTGTGTATCTCGGCTACCGCGAAGCGAGCGCGGTCGTCGGTGGTTTTTTGGTCGGGTGGGCGGCGGCCAAGATTGTGCAGCTCGTGCGGGGCACGCCCGAAGGATTGCCAACTGTGCATGACATCTTCGAGGCGATGTCAGAGTTGGGCGTTCCAATTACTCAGCTTCAACAGGTTGCTGCACCGTTCGGTGGTGCGATTTTGCTTGACGCTGACGCAGCGGACGGTCGACAGCTTCGCATCGCTGCCGCCGGCCGCGACCAAAGAGATAGCCAAGTGCTCGTCAAAGCGCGTCGGTGGTTGCTGTATAAGGACTCCGGGCCCCGTTTTGCTGTTGATCGACTGACACAACTTGAGCACGAGGCGTACGTGGCTTTACTCGCCGCCGACCATGGTGTGCACGTGCCCCGAGTGGAAGTCGTCGGTATGGCGGGCCCGGGAACCGCACTGCTGGTGACGGAGGCGCCGGATGCCGAACCGCTCACAACCGCCGAGCAATGCACGGACGCAGTGCTTGATGCAGCCTGGGCGCAGATCGAGGCACTTCACAGCACGCACATCGCGCATGGCGCGCTGACCACAGCGAATGTGTTGCTCGATACGGACGGTACAGTCTGGCTCTCTGATTTTGTGATGGCGTCGAGTGCCGCACCCGAGATTCGCATGACCCGAGACCGTGCGGATTTCCTTGTGGCCTCGGCACTCGTGGTCGGGTCAGAACGTGCCATTGCAGCAGCGCAGCGTTCCCTTTCGACGGAAGGGCTTGTCGAGGTATTGCCGCTCCTCCAACCGCTTGCACTCGATCCTCGTACGCGCAAGGCGCTGAAGGGAAACAAGCACTTTCTCAAGGAGCTCAGTGCCAATCTCGCGTCGGCAACCGAATCGCTCACTCCGCAGCTTGAACAACTCCGGCGCATCAGCCCGGCGACCATGTTCATGGCGCTCGGATCGTTCATTGCGGTCTATGCGTTGTTGGCGCAGGTCGGAAACCCCGTCGAGATGTGGGACACCGTCAAGCACGCGCAGTGGGGGTGGGTCATTGCGGCAGGACTCGCCACGCTCTCGACGAATACCACCTATGCATTCGCGTTGGTTGGGTGTGCGCCGGTCGGCGTGGTGCGCTACGGCCCAGCGGT